>JASHRR010000245.1 GCA_030037185.1 Xanthobacteraceae bacterium
CGCACCCTTGATTGACTCTACGAAATCAATCGGGAGGCGGTAGCGCAAATCCTCTCCCCGCCTGTTCGCGCGCGCCTGCTGTCCGCGCCTCAGGAGCTCGGCGAGCGCATCGTCCGCATCCATGAAATCGGCGAAGCCGGAACTGTCCGTGTAAGGATGACGGTGATCCGACGTCGCAAAATCGCGGTAGAACTGAGGCTGCGGCCGCTCCGCACCCGTTGCGTCGATTTCGCCGCTGTCGAAGCGTTTGCGCTTTTCGGCGTCCCCGAGCAGATCGTAAGCGCCTGCGACCTCCTTGAACTTCTCTTCAGCCGATTTGTCACCTGGATTAAGATCCGGGTGGAGTTTCTTCGCCAGTTTGCGATATGCTTTCTGGATTTCGGCGGAAGAAGCCGTCGGGGCAACACCGAGAACCTCGTACGGATTTCTCAAGACCTACTCCGCGACTGTAGTTCGCTTAAATCATGTGGGCTTAAGATCACGAAAATTGCAACCCTCATTCATCAATGGACCAACCAACCGCTCAGGCGGGCCCCGGACGAGCCCAGGTCGCACAGCCTGTCTTTGCTCAAACTTGGTCAGCCCTTTGTCGAGCTTGCTCAGCGCTTCGCCCGACAGGCGGGTGCGCGGCGAACCCGTGTGTCGGCCTGGACGCGGCCTAGACTCGCGACCGTAATCATCACCTGGTTGGCAGCATTACCATCGCCAATGATAAATCCGACCAGCCGAAGGCAGGAAGGTCGCCGCCAACCGGCCGGCCGATTTCGTTGATGCATGCTGCCGCTAGCGGCGGGAACACCCCGTCCGCCGCCGACGGGCGCCTCGCCGCGGGCGCACCGCCGGCCGACGATGTGTTCAAATGCGCGCTCACGCCCCTCGACATGGCGGACGACAAACCTGCCATGACGGCGCAACGCCTTGCCCAGCTCAAAGAGGCCTTGCTGGAAAGCGTCCAGGAAGCCCGGTTGGCACGCCGCGCCGGCACCTTCACTCAAGGGGCCCGGCGTTCACCGCACTGGGCCAAGCCGATGACCGGCGCAGGGTCATTCATGCGGCGCAACCTCCCCTGGCAGGGCAGGGTGGCGAGCGTGGACACCGGCCGCCGCGCCAAGTCGTTTCCGGCTTCCCAGCAAACGGGCTTCACCCACGAGCGGCCTTGACGTAGTATTCTTGCCGCGTCTGCGACCGCAGACACGGGATCGCGCGCGGCGGCAGCACCGGCCTTTGTGCAGCCGCATCATGACCGGGAGGGGGTGCCGATGTTGCGAACAATGCTGCCGCCGCCGAGAGGACGCGTACTGGGCGGACTCGTCGTCGCCGCCGGGATGGCGCTGGCCGTCATGGTTGCGCTCCCCGCAAAGGTGCGCAGCGAGGATCGCGTTCCGGGCTTAACCGGCATCGACCGGTCCGACGACGTCATTGCTGCTCGCCAACTCGTTATGGACGGTATCGAATCCGAGATGATGGTGATCGAGCTTGCATTGGAGGGCAAGGCGCCGCAGCTCGAGGACCTTAAAGCGCGTGCCGACCGCATCAGCACGCTGCTCACGGCGTTCCCGCATCTCTTCCCGCCGCAGACAAAACCGGGCAAAGCGGCCGACGGTTCGCCGATCAATACCACGGCGACGCCGGCGATTTGGCAGGATTTCGATGCCTTCTACGGCATCGCCAAGGACGCAGCGACGACGGCCTATGATGCCAGTCAGGCCGGCGCCGCCGACAAGTTCAGCGAGCAGGCAAAAAAGCTGCGCGTTGCCTGCGATGGCTGTCACGCACGATACATGAAGGTCGAGCCGCCATCGCCGCCTTAAGCCGTTGTGACTGCAGCGGTTGCGCGAAGCTAAGTGCCCGCCTCGGCGCCAGGCTCACAGCCCGTATCGGCGCGTGCGGCCCTGGAATGAGCGGATCGCCCGCAGGAAGTCGATCTTGCGGAACGCCGGCCAGTTCACCTCGGAAAAGTAGAACTCCGAAGTCGAGCTCTGCCAGAGCAGAAATCCCGAGAGCCGAATCTCGCCACTGGTACGGATAATGAGATCGGGATCGGGCAAATCCGGGGAATAGATATGACGCCCGACCGCCTCCGGCGTCACCAGGTCGATGACCTCCTCCAGCGCCTTGCCCTCTTTCAACTGCTCGCGCAGGAACGATTGCACCGCGTCGGTGATCTCCTGACGCCCGCCATAGGCGGCCGCGATGGTAAGATGCATGCCGTCGTAGTCCTTGGTCGCGGCTTCGGCGGCGCGCACAGCCGCAAGCGTCGCTCCCGGCAACAGGTCGAGGCAGCCAATGGCTCTGACGCGAACACGCTGGCGATGGATTTGCGGCGCCTTGGCGAGTTCGAGCAATTTGTTTTGGATCGCCGTCAGGATGCCGGACACTTCATGCGGTTTGCGAGCAAGATTATCGGTCGAAAGCACCCACAGCGTGACCGCGGGAATCTTGAGCTCGACGCACCAGGTGAGCAAATCATCGAGCTTGTCGGCGCCCACCGCGTAGACTTCATCAGGGTCTGTCAGTTGGTGCTGCCGGCCATGGCGTCGATTGCCGTCCAAAATGACGCCGACATGTCGCGGCACCGCCTGCGCCCCGACCTGCCGCGTCAGCCGACGCTCGTAGATTCGGTAGAGCGCCGCCAGCACGTGCGACCGCGCTCTCTGCTCATCAGCCATTTGACATCGAACTGCTCTGCCGGGTTCCCCTGCGGCTTGCTCTCGCTCTGGTCTAACGATACCGGTCCGGCCGGTCGAGGAAATCCGCGACATAGCGTCGGACCGCTGTCACCAGCGGGGTGAAGCCGGCATTGTAGCCGGCACGGCGCAGGTTCTCCATCGAGGCTTCGGTGAAATACTGATAGTTGTCGCGGATTGCGGCCGGCATGTCGATGTATTCGATTTTCGGTGCCCGGCCAAGCGCCGCGAACATCGCCTCGATCATCTCGCGAAAACTCTGTGCTTTGCCAGTCCCTACATTAAATAATCCGTTGACCGACGGCGTGGCGAGAAGCCAATGCACAACGGCAACCACATCGTCAACGTAAATGAAATCGCGCCGCTGGTCGCCGTCCGCGATGCCAGGGCGATGGGACCTGAACAATCGCACCGGCGCGCCGGCCTTGGCGCGGTCGAACACCTTGCAGAGCACGCTCATCATATCCCCCTTGTGGTATTCGTTGGGGCCAAAGACGTTGAAAAATTTGAGCCCGACCCATTGCGGCGGCAGCGGCTGCTTTTTGTCGGCGCGGGTAAGCAGCGCGACATCAAACAGGTGCTTGCTCCAGCCGTAAAGGTTCATCGGCTTGAGCTTCGCCAGCGCCGGAAGGGCATTGTCATCGACGAAGCCCGCCTGACCATCCCCATAGGTTGCGGCCGATGAGGCGTAGATGAACGGCGTGCGCGTCAGCGTGCACCAATCGAGCAGCCGCAGCGACAGGCGGAAATTGTTTTCGATCACCTGATCGCCGTCGGTCGCCGTCGTTGACGAAATGGCGCCAAGATGGATGACCGCATCGAGCTTGCGTCCTTCGAGCCAATCGGACAGCTCGGACGGGGCAATAAGGTCGGCGAGTTGGCGCTTCTGCAGATTGCGCCACTTGCCGTCCGACCCCAGCCTGTCGTTGACGACGACATCGCACCCCGCCGCGTTCAGGCCGGCGACCAGGTTCGACCCGATAAATCCTGCTCCGCCGGTCACCAGCAGCATAGGGTGCCTGCTTTCCGTTAACGCGGGCGCCCCACGCCGTGGTTGTCTTAACTTGCGGGGCGAAGGCCACGAACCATGTCAAAATCGACAAAAAGTCAAGTTGCGGCGGCGTCGCTATGAAGCCGGCACCATGGCATAAACGGCAATATTTTCAAAATCTTAATACCACATCAAGGGTATCGGATAGAGCACGCTTTCCTCGATTAAGCGATCAGGATGGGTGGCGCTCGTTTTTCGGGATGGCCGGCACGGTCATCACCACCCGTCACACAACAACCGACCACCATTAATAAAACGCCTAATAAAACGCCAAGCAACTTGACACGGGCGAGGGTTGACGAAAAGTCCATTTTCGTCGCCACAATTGACAAAACACCAAGTCGCTTGACAAAACGTCAGCTGCCGGCGGCGGGCATTTGTCAAATGGATTGGCAAGGGCGCCTATGACGTCATTTGAGACCGTTCTCGATCAATTCGTCCGCAAGCGCGTGCTTGTGGTCGGCGATATCATGCTCGACCGGTTCGTTTACGGGCGCGTATCGCGCATATCGCCCGAGGCGCCGGCGCCGGTGATCGAGACCGCCGGGCCCGTGGACGTGATCGGCGGCGCCGGCAACGTTGCCCGCAACGTCGTCAGTCTCGGCGCCGCCTGCGACATCGTCGCCGTGGTAGGCTGCGACGAAGCTGCACAAGCGATCCGCGGTGGTCTCAACAGCTATGCGATCGCGACGGATGGATTGGTCGAGATACCGCAGCGCGTGACCACGGTCAAAACGCGGTTCGTCGCCCATTTGCACAACACGCACCTCTTGCGCGCGGATACCGAAGAAACGACGCCGGTCAGTGAAAACGTCGAGCAGGAGATCATCGCGGCGGCGACGAGCCGGATCGATTCCGCAGACGCGGTCATCCTGTCTGACTATGCGAAGGGCGTGCTGACACGACACGTTATCGCGGCGGTGATCGCAGCCGCGCGGCGGGCCGGCAAGCCCGTCATTGTCGATCCCAAGGGGATAGATTACGCCCGTTATCGCGGTGCAACGGCCCTCAAGCCCAATGTCGGCGAACTCGCTCAGGCATTAGGCCGTCCGGTCGCAAATGATGAGACGGCGGTGAGAGCGGCGGCCAAATCGCTGATCGAGCAGATTGGCTGCGAGAGCGTACTGGTCACGCGGGGCGAACGCGGGATGCTCATCGTGTCGGGCGATGGCGAAGTGACTTCGTTGGATGCGGCTGCCAGACGCGTCGTCGATGTCTCCGGCCCCGGCGATACGGTGGTCGCAAGCTTTGCCCTCGCGCTCGTCAGCGACGCCGGAATCCGCAATGCCGCGCGGCTTGCCAATGTGGCGGCCGGCGTGGTGGTTGGCAAGAAGGGGACGTCGCAGGTTACCGCAAATGAACTGCGCGGGGAGCTGCTGTCGCGCCCGCACTTCGAATTGCGTGAGAAAATAAAGGACATGGAGGCGATCGCGGATTGCGTTGCGGCGTGGCGGCGCGAAGGGCTCACGGTCGGCTTCACCAACGGCTGCTTCGATCTCCTTCATCCGGGGCATGTGCAGCTCCTGTGCGAGGCACGTTCACGCTGCGACCGGCTGATCGTCGGCCTCAACAGCGACGCCTCGGTGAGGCGGCTCAAGGGCGCTGCCCGGCCGGTACAACCCGAAGCCGCGCGCTCGGTCGTGCTGGCGGGGCTCGCCTTCGTTGACGCAGTCGTTCTCTTTGCGCAGGACACCCCGATCGAACTCATTGGGCGCATCAGGCCGGATGTCCTGGTGAAAGGCGCCGATTACCGGATCGATCAGGTCGTCGGGCGCGAAGTCGTTGAGTCATATGGCGGCAGAATCGTGCTGGTCGACCTGCTGCCGGATTCCTCGACGACGCTCATCATCGATCGACTGAAGGCCGAGGCGGCAAATGCCTCGGGTCTCGCCGAGGTGAAATGAAGCCAGACTTGCGTTGGCTCACTGACCACGCCTGGCCGTTGTGGCTCGCGCACGGCGTCGATTGGCAGCGCGGCGCCTTCCACGAACACCTCGATGCAGGTTCGCTGCAATGTCGAGCGGCATTTCGGCGCCTGCGCGTTGCCGCGCGGCAGACCTATGTGTTTTCCACGGCCGCCCGATACGGTGTGCCCCACGCCAAGGAGGCGGTCGCGCTCGGACTAGATTTCCTGCGCGGGCCGGCGCGGCTTGCCGACGGAGGTTTCGCCTGGCGTTTTGACCTTGACAACCAGCCGATCGATCGAACACGCGATCTCTACGATCACGCCTTTGTCCTGCTCGCGTTCGCGGCGGCGGCCGACGTGGCGGGCGCCGACCACGTCCGTGCGGATGCAGTCGCGCTCCTCGAGCATATCGCGACGCAATTTGTCCACCCGAGCGGCGGCTATTGTGAAGGCATCCCTGCCGCAAAACGGCGCAGCCAAAATCCCCATATGCATCTGTTCGAGGCTCTGCTGGCGGCAAGCGAGGCATTCGGCAGCGAACGCTTTTTCGCTTACGCGACCGATCTCGCCGCTCTGTTCGCCGCCCGTTTCTTCCAGGCAAAGGATGGCGCATTGCCGGAATGCTTCGATGAGGCGCTGACGCCCCTGCGGGAGGCCGGCCGCTTCGCCGCCGAGCCGGGTCATCACTACGAATGGACATGGTTGCTGCACCGCCACAGTGCGATTGCCGCCGCAATCGGCTGCCCTGTGGACCGCGATTTGCAGTCGGCCGCCGAATGCCTTTTTGAATTTGCCGAACGGCACGGCGTCGATCCGTCGAGCGGTCTGGTGGTCAACGGTTTGTGGAGCGATGGTCAGGTTGCGGATGGCAGTTTTCGGCTGTGGCCGCAAACCGAACGGCTCAAGGCGGTGGCGCGCCGGCGGCGCACTCGGGCCGCCGAGGCCCTGGCGGGGCTTGAGCGGCACCTGGCGGGAGCCCGGCCTGGACTGTGGATTGAACGATTGGACGCGGGCGGGCAGCCGCTGGCGGAACCCGCGCCGGCCACCAGCCTTTATCATCTGACTGCCGCATT
>JASHRR010000246.1 GCA_030037185.1 Xanthobacteraceae bacterium
CGATGCTCTGGGATTACCAGGAGGAGCCGGACGTCGTTCCAGCTGAAAAGCCGACGCAAGCCACCACTGCACCCGCTCCAAGCGGTCAAAAGGCCATTCAGCGCCCCGGCATGACCACGACAATGCCCTGGGATTACCGGGAGGAGCCGGACGTCGAGGGTGGCGCGTCATGAATAGGGACATCGACACCGAAGCCATCGCCCGCGCCCGTGCTGTGCCGATCGCCGATGAAATCCTCCGCCGCGGCATCAAACTGCGGCGGGTCGGGCTCGAGCTTGTCGGCGCATGCCCGGTCTGTGGCGATGGAGGCAAGGGCATTCGCTCGAACCGGTTCGCCGTCCATCTGCGCAAGAACGCCTGGCTATGCCGCCGGTGCCAACGGGGTGGCGGCGTCGTTGACCTGGTGATGCATCTCGACGGTGTCGGCTTTAAGGAAGCGGTTGCCGTCCTCGCCGGTGGCAAATGCCCTTCATCGGTGCCCCAACATACCGCAATGGCGCGGCCAGTCCTGGATTGCGCTGCTGAGGAAGAACGCAAGCGACAGCGGGCGTTGCAGTGGTGGCAAGACGCGAGCCCGATCGGGGGGACGCCTGCAGAGCGGTATCTACTCGAAATACGCAAGTTGGTGCTGCCGCCCGACTTATCGCCGCGCGTATTGCGTTTCCATCCGGATTGCCCGTTTGGCGATGATGGGACACGCCATCCGTGTCTGCTTGCCCTTTATCGGCGGATAGAACTGCCGCTCTTCGTACCGCCCGACCAACCCGTGCAAGCCGAGCCACGCGCCATCATGCGAACCGCTCTCACCGTCGACGGCAAGAAGATCGGCCGCATGGCCTACGGCCCAGTCCGCGGCGCCGCCATCAAGTTGTCTGACGACGCCGACGTGACGACAGGGCTCGTTATCGGTGAGGGGTTGGAGACGACGCTGGCAGGGATGGTGTTCGGCTTCGCGCCGGCATGGGCCCTCGGCAGCGCCCGCGGCATCGCAAAGTTCCCAGTGCTCTCCGGCATCGAGGCGCTGACCGTCCTCGCTGAGACCGAGGACGGCGGGGCCAACGGGCGAGCGCGCCGGGAATGCTTCGCCCGCTGGAGCGCAGCGGGCCGGGAGGTCTTGCGCGCCACGTCCATGATCGGCGGCGATGCCAACGATGCTCTGACGACGGCCGTCGCCGGCGACGAGGTTGACCCGACTGAGCACGGAGCCATTCAGAGGAAACGCACATGAGTGACCACACCGGAATCGATGGACCGATCGCACATTCAATCCGGCATGCTGGCAGCGTCTCCAGGCCGAGCGTGATGCTGATCTGTTTGCTGCGCAGGCAGAGGCCGCCGAATGATCACCCCTGAAAATGAGAAGGCCCCGCCGTGACCGCGGCGAGGCCCTGATTTTCTCAAACCGCCGTGTAGCAAGCACGGCAGCAGGCGACGAAAATGTCTGATGCTGATAACACCGATGGCCGTGGTGGGCAAGACGACGGCGCCGATTTTACGAGCAAAGTCATTCCGATTGCTGACGCCCGCATGCGTCTCGAACCGCTCGAGCCGAAGGCGACATCATCGGTGAACACGGCCGTCGCTGAGAGCAGTCCTGCATCCGACTCGCCAGAGCCCGACCTCAGCGTTCTTCGGCTGAACCGCCGCTGCCGCCGAAACTGCCGCTCGACGTCCTTGGCGACCACTGGGCACAATGGGTGGAGGACGCTGCTCGTGCTGCTGCCTTTCCAATAGACTACGTGGTCGCACCGCTCCTGGCGGCCGCCAGCGCGTTGATCGGGCATGCCCGGTGGGCGCAGGCATGGAAAGGTTGGAAAGAGCCCCCGCACCTGTGGTGCGCGGCGGTCGGTGACAGCGGTGACGGCAAAAGTCCAGGCGCTGATACAATCTATGAGTATATCATTCCGTCCATCGAAAGTCGTATGGCAGCGGACTTCCCCGACCGGCTGCGGGAGGCGCAGGCGGCAATCGAGGCCGCCAAGGTGAGGCTGGAGTCCTGGAAGGACGAGCTGCGTACGGCCATCAAGGAGGGGCGCCCGGTGCCGCTACACCCCGGTCCAGTGCCCCAGGAGCCGATGGCACCACGCCTCATGCTATCCGACGTCACCATCGAACGCGTTGCTTGCCTGCTTGCCTGCGCGGCGCCGAAGGGCGTCCTCATGACCCGCGACGAGCTCGCCGGGTGGCTTCTCGGCATGAACGCTTACAACGAGGGTGCGCGGGCCTTCTGGATAGAAGCCTACGGCGGGCGGCGGTACTGTGTTGACCGCCAGAAGTCGTCGGAGCCGATCATTATCCCACGCTTCGCCGTGAGTTGGTACGGCGGCATCCAGCCTGGGAAGGTCGCCGAGGTCATGCAGGGTGCCGATGACGGACTCCTGGCGCGTTTCATCTGGTTCTGGCCCGATCCCTTTCCATTCAACAAACCTAACCGGCCGCCAGCAGCCGACTGGGCGATTACGGCGTTCGATCGCCTGCGGACGCTTGAGCTTGCCGCCGACGAGGATGGCTCGACACCGTTGTTGGTGATGCTCGAGGATGCGGCAGCGCAGTGTCTGGTTCGCTTCGCGCAGCTCATGCAGGATCGAAAAGAGATGACGATCGGCTTGATGCGGTCCGCGATCGGCAAAGCGCGCGGTCTCGTCCTCCGGCTGTCGCTGGTGCTGGAATATCTCCGCTGGTGCGGGGATGACGGATACACTGCGCCTCCAGACACGATCACCGAAGACGCCCTGATCGCTGCGGCCAAGTTCGTGAGCGAGTACGCCATGCCGGCAGCGGAGCGCACCTATGGCGACGCTGCCTGTCCGGAAGCAGACCGCAATCTGACGACACTCGCCCGCTGGATTGCGAAGCAGCGACCGAACGCAGTCCATGTCCGGGACATGCAGAGGAACATCCGCCTTCCCGGTCTCCTGACCGCTGACGCCATCCATGCAGCATGCAAAGCGCTGATCGAGGCAGGCTGGCTGGTGATGCCGGCGCGAGGCGGATTTCAGCAGAAACCGCGGGGCGTGTACCCCGTCTCGCTGCGCCTCATGCAGGTATTGTCGTGACAAACCGGGATTCGATCTACGCCCGTTTGACAGATGACATTGTTGACATTGTTGACAATGTCAAAACTGCCCATCTGCGCTCAAGCGCTCCTACAATCTCTAGACGAGACAATGTCAACATTGTCAACAATGTCAGAGTGTCAAAGACATCGTTGTCGCCCCTCACATCGGCCTTC
>JASHRR010000247.1 GCA_030037185.1 Xanthobacteraceae bacterium
GCGGCGCCCGTCGAGCGCGGCGATCAGCGCCTTTTCGTCGATGATAGGCCCGCGGGCGGTGTTGATGATGTAGGCGGTCGGCTTCATCAACCCCAATTCCTTTGCCGTCACCAGGCCGCGCGAGCGGTCGCCGAGCTGGACGTGGACGGTGACAATATCGGCGTTGCGGAAGAGGTCGTCCTTGGTGGCGTGCTCGACGCCGGCCTCCCGGCACTTTTCCGGCGTAAGATTAGGGCTCCACGCGATCACCCTCATGCCGAACGCTTTGGCGACGCCGGCAACACGCAGGCCGAGCTTGCCGAGCCCGATGATGCCGAGCGTCTTGCCTTCGATATCCGGTCCGAGCGTGGTCTGCCAGAGTTCGCCGGACCTGAGCCGCGTATGCTCGTAGCCGATCCGCCGGGTCAGCTCCAGCATCAGGCCGAAGGTGATGCCGGTAGTCGGATTGCCGAACGAGCCGGTGCCGCACACGGTGATGCCGCGCTCGGCCGCGGCCGCCATGTCGATTGAGGCATTGCGCGCACCGGTGGTGATGAGCAGCTTGAGATTGGGCAACGCTTCGATGGTGTTGCGGCGGAACGGCGTGCGCTCGCGCATCATGCAGACAATATGAAACTCCCGCAGAGCGCGATGGACTTCGTCTGGCCCGTTCATCGGCCGATTGAATACCGTAACCTCAACGTCTGCGGCGATCTGTTCCCATTCCGCAAGCTTCAGCGCTACGTTCTGATAGTCGTCGAGCACCGCACAGCGATAGGCCATCCGCACCCCCCTCCGTTTCGACGGCCCGGTCCGACCGTCACCTGCCTCCTCGCCTGCGGGGAGGTCCCGGATCGGGCAGCTTTGGCACAAATGCGATGGCGCCGACAAGCGTGTGTCGGCAGGCCGAGCGAGGAAACCTGTCTGGCACTGGCCTCGAGCGCTTGCGTGCGAAAGAGACGCACCGCCAGGGGGCCGAACTTCGGAACAATCTCCCTGCCCACCGTATGTCCCTGTGGGCTCGCAAATGCGAACGCAGGAGATGATCGATGTGCGACTATAGTCTACAAAACGTAACATCCCGCCCCGCTGTCGTCGGCGATGGGCTCGTCACGCACAATTTCGGAACCGGAACGCGGGGCTTCGCGTCACCGGAATCCCCGGATACGGCGGTTTGCCTTCTGCCGGGAACCGAAATCGCCTTTCCGGAGGGAATCGTGATTACCCACCGCGGCTTCTTCGGCTGGCCGCGGCGCAGCGTGAGGTACGCGACGGCGATTTTCCGGCAGGTCAACAAGCAGGCGCCCAGCACGCATCACGACGCGGTGGAGTTTCCTGATGGCCATACCGTCCTGCTCACGAGCCTCCCTGAAGGACAGTTCGCGACCGTGTTGCAGCTCCCGGCGCAGCCGGTGACCAACGCGCAAGCCGAGGAGCAAAGGCGAGCGGACTACGTCGGCTGACCTGTTCTGTCGGCGCCAGAAATGAAGTCGAGGGTGGCGATTGGGCCGGTGATCGGGCCCATCGCCGCCAGCCGGTCGCCAAACGAGAACAAAATCCCATACACCTATGACGGTCTAAATAACCGCTGATCAGTGCAGGCTGTTCGCCGGTGCGTCGAGCGCGGTCCTCTCCTGTGCACAAAGTCGCAGGGCAGGAACTCGCCGGCCGACCGCGTATTGTCGTTGAAGGCCGATAGGTCAAGCCGGCTATCCAATCGGCTGGCGTCCTGGAAAAGGAGATCAGTCATGAGCTCGTCATATACTGAAACGACGTCAGCGCCGGCCGAGGCCGCCGCCTATGGCGGGCTTGCCGATGCGGTCGGCGGAATTGCCACCATTGTCCTGGCGATCATTGCGTTGGCAGGCGTGCACCCCGAAGTCATGTTGCCGATCGCAGTCATTGTATTTGGCGCAGCGCTGCTGATCCAGGGCGGCACCATGCTTTCCGAGTATGCAAGCATTATTTTTCCAGCGGGATCTGCAGGAAGCCCGTCGGAACAAATCGGTGTCGGCAGCCTCTCCACCTTGTTTCTGGTCGGAGTGGCGGGAATTGTCCTCGGTATCCTCGCTCTGCTCGGCATTGTGCCCGGAATCCTCTCGGCGATTGCGGTGATTGCGTTTGGCAGTGCGTTGCTGCTCAGCAGCAATTCGGTGAGGAATTTGTACATGATGCAGAGTTCGGCGAGCAGGTCAGCCGCCCCGCGCCCAGGAGCAGAACTACTGGCCGGCGAGATGGCGTCGGGCTCTTCGGGCGTTCAGATGCTGGCCGGGCTCGCGGCGATCGTGCTCGGCATCTTGGCGGTGATTGGAATCAACCAGGATATTCTGTTGTTGGCGGCTCTGGTTGTCCTCGGTGCCACCGTCATTCTTACGGGCAGCGCCCTGAGCGGGCTCGTGATTGGGTTTATGCGCTCGACCACCACTCAACGCCGGACCATCATGCGCTGACTGGCCGGGCATCAGGGAAGCGACGTAGGTGCGCGGGGCGAACTCGGCAACAGCCATTTTCGATCTGGCCGATCTGCCCCGCCCTCCGACATCAGCCCTGGCCGCCGGCTCACGGTGTGATACGGCCGAGGGATCAGATATCGACATAAGCGGGCGAGTTCCGGCCGGGAGCTCGTCGTTGCCTCGGCGTTACGCCGCCGTTCCCCCCAAAACCTTGTAGCCGGATCCTGCGCTGCGTGTCGGGCGGACCGAAACTGCTCCGCCCCGGGGTTTTTGGCGAGTAAGCTTGCCCTTTGCGCCCGGCATCGTTACATCAGCGGCAATTCCCGAAATCCCTAGCGAGGCACGCGGCCATGGCCCGGCAATTCATCTATCACATGCAAGGGCTTACCAAGACCTATCCGGGTAACCGCAAGGTGTTGGAGAACATCAATCTTTCGTTCTATCCGGATGCCAAGATCGGCGTCCTCGGAATCAACGGCTCCGGCAAATCGACGCTGCTGCGCGTGATGGCCGGCCTTGACAAGGAGTTCATCGGCGAGGCCTGGGTCGCGGAGGGGGCGCGCGTCGGCTATCTGCCCCAGGAGCCGCAACTCGACGACACCAAAACGGTGCGCGAGAACGTCATGCTGGGGGTCGCCGCCAGCCGGGCAATCCTTGACCGCTACAACGAGCTCGCCATGAACTATTCGGACGAGACCGCGGAGGAGATGACCAGGCTGCAAGACGAAATCGAGGCCAGGGGGCTGTGGGATCTCGATTCCAAGATCGACCAGGCCATGGAGGCGCTGGTGTGTCCGCCCGACGCCGCGCCTGTCACCACACTGTCGGGCGGCGAGCGGCGCCGCGTCGCGCTGTGCCGGCTGCTGCTGGAGCAGCCGGAACTCCTGCTGCTCGACGAGCCCACCAACCATCTCGATGCCGAGACGGTCAACTGGCTCGAGGGCCATTTGCGCAACTATCCGGGCGCGATCCTGATCGTCACCCACGACCGCTACTTCCTCGACAATGTCACCGGCTGGATCCTGGAACTCGACCGAGGTCGAGGCATCCCGTACCAGGGCAACTACTCGTCGTGGCTTGTGCAGAAGCAGAAGCGGCTGGAGCAGGAGGGTCGGGAAGAAGAATCCCGCCAGAAGACGCTTGCCCGCGAGCGGGAATGGATCGCCGCGAGCCCGCGCGCCCGCCAGGCCAAGTCCAAGGCGCGTTACCAGCGCTACGACGAGCTGCTCGCCAAAGCCTCCGAAAAGGGGCCCTCAACCGCTCAGATCGTGATCCCGGTGACCGAGCGGCTCGGCCAGAACGTGGTGGACATCGACCGTCTTTCGAAGGGATTTGGCGACAATCTGCTGATCGACGACCTCACCTTCAAGCTGCCGCCCGGTGGTATCGTCGGCATCATCGGCCCGAACGGTGCGGGCAAGACGACACTCTTTCGCTTGATCGCCGGTCAGGACAAGCCCGATCGCGGCACGATCCAGATCGGCTCCTCGGTGAAGCTCGGCTATGTGGACCAGTCGCGCGACAGCCTCAATAGCAAGAAAACCGTGTGGGAAGAAATTTCCGGCGGTCTCGACATGCTCACCCTCGGCAAGCGCGAGGTCAATTCGCGCGCCTACTGTGGGGCCTTCAACTTCAAGGGCGCGGATCAGCAGAAGAAGGTGGGCTCGCTGTCGGGCGGCGAGCGCAACCGCGTGCATCTTGCCAAGATGCTCAAATCGGGCGCCAATCTCTTGCTCCTCGACGAGCCCACCAACGATCTTGACGTCGACACGCTGCGTGCGCTTGAAGAAGCGCTCGAGGATTTCGCCGGCTGCGCCGTCATCATCAGCCACGACCGCTGGTTCCTCGACCGTATCGCAACCCACATCTTGGCCTTCGAAGGCGACAGCCACGCGGAATGGTTCGAGGGAAATTTCCAGGACTACGAGGCCGACAAGATGCGGCGGCTGGGGACGGATTCGGTGATCCCCCACCGGCTGAAGTATAAGAAATTTTCGAGGTAGCGCCGAAAGTTCACGTTCGCTCGCGGCCCGCATGATCTGTTCGGCGTGATCAAAGTCTCCGCGGGAGAATCCGCTAACGCGCTCCGGCCCAATTCGCTTGCTGTTCGGTACGGGGTCGAGGCGGGTGTGACACGTGCGGTCGCATTTCCGCTCCGCCTACTCAAACTTGTCGGCATGCAGGTGCGACGAATCTAGCGCATGTTTCCCTTTTTCGCACATAAGCCATTGATTTTCCTAGGGCCAGAAGTGTGGTTTGTCACTACACGATGGTCTCACCTGGTTTTGGCGGGATCGGCGGATCGATTTTGTTGATGCAGAGGGCACGCAGCACCATGGCGGCGCGATGAGTGCCGGCTGTGACGGATCGCTTGGTGGTCCCGTCGCCGAGGTCGATATCGACGACGCGGACGGATTTGAGCGCCGTCAAGGCTTCGGTGGCGGAGAGATCAAGGCGCGCGGCCTTGAGCTTCTTTTCGATGGCGC
>JASHRR010000248.1 GCA_030037185.1 Xanthobacteraceae bacterium
ATGTGAGGGTCACGCAATGGGCGGCATGACAACCGGGGAGAGCGACGTTCTCCTTGTGATCGACGTTCAGAACGATTTCTGCCCCGGCGGCGCTCTGGCGGTGCCGCACGGCGACGAGGTGGTGGCGCTCATCAACCGCCTTGCCCAGCGGTTCGCCAACGTGGTGCTGACCCAGGACTGGCATCCCCCCGGTCATCTTTCGTTTGCCTCGGCCCACCCGGGTCGAAAACCGTTCGAAAGGATGACCGCAGCCTATGGTCCCCAGGTGCTATGGCCCGATCACTGCGTCCAGGCTACGCCGGGCAGCGATTTTCATCCGTCATTGACGATCCCGCAGGCCGCCCTGGTGGTGCGCAAAGGCTTTCGTCGCACCATCGACTCATATTCGGCGTTCTATGAGAATGATCGCAAGACCCCCACCGGTCTTGTCGGTTACCTGCGCGAGCGCGAGCTCACGCGGATCTTTCTGGCGGGGCTCGCATTCGACTTCTGCGTCCGCTACTCGGCCGAGGATGCAGTGCGCGCCGGTTTCGCCGTTACTGTGATCGAGGATGCGTGCCGTAGCATCGACATCGAAGGATCATCGGTAGCGGCGACCTACCGGAGTTTCGAGTCGTTGAACATCCCGTGCGTGCTGGAGAAAGACCTCGCACGCCTTCACGCCTGATTCCTCACGCGGGCCGGAAAGCGCGCAACGGTGTCCTTGACCTCCTGATCGGAGAGCTGCCGGAAATCGGCATAATAGAAGCCGATCGCGCCGAAAGCTTCGTGATCCTCAAGGCAGACCACGTCGTCAGCGTCCTCACGTAAAGCAACCAGGGTATCGGTCGGTGCGACCGGCACGGCGAGCACCAGCTTGCTCGGCCTGCGCAATCGGGTGGCTCGAAGCGCCGCCCGTGTGGTGGCGCCGGTGGCAACCCCGTCATCGATGACGATTGCGACGTGCCCCTCGACATCGGCGGGCATACGATTGCCGAGATAGAGCCTGCGTCGGCGCTCGATTTCGGCGAGTTCCCGGTCGCGAACGGCTGCAAATTCGGCCTCGTCGATGCCCGCCAGCCGAATAACCTCCTCGTTGCGGACAACGATTGGCGTCCCGCCGTTGGCGACCGCTCCCATGGCGAGTTCCGGCTGCATCGGCGCGCCGATCTTGCGCACCAGGATCAGGTCGAGCGGAGCATCCAAGGCGGCCGCAACCTGGGCGGCGACGGGGACACCGCCGCGCAGCAGCGCGAGGATCACGGGCTGCCGGTCCTTGTATGCCAGAAGCGCCTGCGCCAGCCTGCGGCCGGCATCAGATCGATCGATAAAGGCCATGTCGCCCTCTCGGCAATGCAATGCTCGATACGTTCGCCTGCGGTGTCATTTGCCGACCGCCCGGCCCTCGGCTGCGCTTTCACGTGACGGCTGCATTTGAACCGTCCGAGCCTGCCTGAGCATCGCCTTTCGGTTAACGCACGGCAACAGAATATCGTTGCTGCAGGCACCAACAGGGCCTGCCGGTGAGTCCTGTGAACTATGTCCTCGGAACTTCGGCATCTTCGAGCGGCCGAACGAGTTGGTGATGCAGCATCGACACACTGATGAAGCATGTCGAAGTGGGGCTGTTAACCAACGCAGCGGTGCGCATATCGCGTGGAGCGCCCGCAAATGGTCATCGCAACGGCGGTCTTGGCCGCAATGGCGCGGCGGTGAAGGTCATGTGCGCGCCAGGGCGCGCAGTGCGCGTCATACCGTCGAGGAGGTCTCGCCCGGCGAGAAGGTTTGCATTCTTGAGTCGCGCGACCAGTTATGCATCTTCGGTTCGGCCGGTGGCGTGCCTTAAGACCCATATGTCGTGGGTTTTTCTTGCCGGCGAAGAGGTTTTCCAGCTCAAGACGCCGCTGCAGTTTCCTGACCTCAATTTTTCGACCCTTGCGCGGCGCGAAGCGGCTTGCCGCGGCGAACTCGCGTTGAACCACAGGCTCGCCTGCGATGTGTACAAGGCGGCTGGCGATCTTCACGCGGCCCCGCGATCGGCAGCGCGGCGGCGACCGCCTCGAACAGGCTCGCCACGCCGCGGGTGGTCACTGGATCGCCCGGCTTGGTGCGCCGATCCTTGCGGGCGTAACCCAGATAGGGCGCGACGGCGGTGACGCGCGCTGCGCCGGCATCGTTCAGGGCGCCGATGAAAAACAGCAGCCGGCAGAGCTTGTCGTTGGCGCCTGCGGCGGGCCCGCCACGGCGGTTGTGCACCACGTAGACGCCGGCGTCGCGAACGTCCTCCAACGGACGTGTGCTCGCCGTCCTCGAAATTCCGCTCCTCGTGTGCCGCCAGCGGCTGTCCGAGAGCCTGCGGCAATGCCCTTGCCGAGTTCCGCCCTCGCCCGCGGTGCAAAAAGCCAAAGGCGGTTGCCACCTGCCCGTGCGCTACCGTTCGGGGCTGGCGCGCAGCGAATTGCGGTTGGCGCCGCCGCTTGCCTCTGCCGTCGCGCGGGGAGAAGACGGGTGCGCGCTGATCGCGCAAGGTGAGGGGCCTTTCTGGCAGGTCGCGGGTTGTGTCGCTTGCCGACAGGCCCCCTCACCCCGTCGCTCTGCCGGCAAGCGGGGCGAGGGAGCGCCGCCGAGCAGGCGATTGCCCGGCCTTGCAGCGCGGGCGCCCCGCCCGCTTTGTCGGCCGGACCAGCGGGGTGCCCGCGTTCGCTTCATCAATGGACCGCAGTTTCGATTGTGCCATCATGATCTGATGCCTGTGCGAATTCTCGTACTCAGCCGCACGAGGTGATCGCCGCGCCAAAAGAAGGGCGAAGCTTGCGTCGTGCAGCCGCCTTGCGTTAGGCATGACACCAATCGAAACGCCTCGAGGGCTGAAAACAGTTGCCCCGATCTCGCGCGCACAGCGAGTCCGGCGGGAGTTGACATGAGACGAATTCTGGTTACTGGGGCGCTGGGGCAGATCGGATCAGAGCTCGTGCCGGCCTTGCGACAGCATTACGGCGCCGACCGGGTGGTCGCGTCCGATGTGCGCATCGTACCCTACCAGCTTTCGGCCGGGGACATCCTCGAGCATCTCGACTGCACGCAACCACAGCAAATTCTCGAGGTGGTTCGCCGTCATGAGATCGGCGTCATTTACCACCTCGCCGCCCTGCTCTCGGCAGTGGCCGAGGAGAAGCCGCACGCCGCCTGGAACCTCAACATGGACGGCCTCTACAACATCCTGGAAGCGGCGCGCCAATGCCGCTGTCAGGTGTTTTTCCCAAGTTCGATCGGCGCATTCGGCCCCTCGACGCCGCGCGAGCATACTCCGCAAGCGACCGTGCAGCGGCCGACCACGATTTACGGCGTCACCAAGGTCGCTGGAGAATTGCTGTGCGACTACTACACGGCGCGATTCGGCGTCGATGTGCGCGGCCTGCGGTTGCCGGGGCTCATCTCCTACGTCGCCCCGCCCGGCGGAGGGACGACGGACTACGCGGTGGAGATGTTTCATCAGGCGCTCCGCTATAAGCATTACAGCTGCTTCCTCAAAGCCGACACCAGGCTTGCCATGATGTACATGCCGGATGCGATCCGAGCGGCGATTGAGCTTATGCAAGCGGACGGCGCGCGGCTTCGATACCGCAATGCCTACAATGTCGCCGCGATGAGCATCACGCCGGCCGAGCTGGCTGCAGAAATACGCAGGCACGTGCCGGCATTTGCGATCGACTATCGCGTAGACCCGGTGCGCCAATCCATTGCCGACTCGTGGCCGCATTCGCTCGATACCAGTGCTGCGCGAGACGACTGGGGTTTTGCGCCGCAATTCGATCTTGCGGCGATGGCGACTGATATGCTGGCGCAGCTGTCCGGCAAGATTTCGGCGGCACGGGCCGATTAGCAGGAGCGAGGGTTTTCATGCCGATTCACGGACTGACGCGCGCGCTGGCGGCCCGGCTGGAAGAGATGGCGCGCAGTGGACGCCTCAAGGGAAAGGAGGCGGTAATCTCGCGTGTGATCGGCGGGCGCGACGGCCATGGCCCTCGGTATGTGATCGAGGGCGAGGGCGACACGCCGTTCCTGCGCATGAACTCGAACAGCTATCTGGGGCTGGCCTTGCGCTCCGATATGATTGAAGCGGAGGAGCGGGCAGCTCGGCTCTACGGCACCGGCCCCGGCGCGGTGCGCTTCATCAGCGGCACCTGGTCGAGCCATGTCGCGCTCGAGCGGCGGCTGGCGAGCTTCCACAACCGGTCCGCCGCAATCCTGTTCTCGTCGGCCTATGCGGCGATGATGGGCCTAATTCCACCGCTCGTCACCGAAAAGACCGCCGTGATCAGCGACGAACTCAACCACAATTGCATCATCAATGCGATTGCGCTGGCCCGGCCGGCCGAGAAACATATCTATAAGCATCTCGACATGGAGGCGCTGGAGCGCGCGCTCGCTGCCGCCGCCAAGACCTGCAAGCGAGCTATCGTGGTGACCGACGGCATCTTCAGCATGCGCGGCGATCATGCTCCTGTCGACCGCATCGTGGAATTGGCGCGCGCTCATGATGCTGCCTTCGAAGAAAACGTCGTCGTGATCGTTGACGATTCTCACGGTGTCGGGGCGTTCGGCACAACCGGGCGCGGAACCGAGGAATATACCAATGCCGCCCCGGCTGATCTTCTGGTGGCGACGCTTGGCAAGGCGTTGGGGGTCAATGGCGGCTACGTGGCGGGCGATCAGACGATTATTCAATACCTGCGCGAAACCTCACCCTTCTATGTCTACTCCAATCCCATCACTCCCGCCGAGGCCGGCGCCGCCTTGAATGCGATCGATCTCTTGGACAGCGCCGTCGGCAAGGCGCTGCTCACGCAGCTGCGGGCGATGACGGCGCGTTTCAAGGCAGGGCTGATAAGGCTGGGCTTCGAAACGCTGCCTGGTGAACATCCCGTTGTTCCGCTCATTATCCGCAATACCGCGCGAACTTCGGCCCTGGTCGCTCATTTGCGCCGGAACGGCATACTGGCGACCGGGCTCAACTTTCCGGTGGTGCCGAGGGGCGAGGAGGAAATTCGCTTTCAGATCAGCGCCGACCATACGCCAGGCGATATCGCCCTGGCGCTCGATGTGCTGGCACGTTTTGGCGGTCAGCCCGGTTAAGGTACCAAGTTGCGTAAAAGCGCGTTGAGCGGAGCGAAATCCGCGCTCCAATGTGCCCGAGCTATGATCCGGCTAATCTAATGGCTCTCGGCCGCCGTCAGCGCATCGTAGGCTTTCTCGTCCAACAGCTCGTCAACCGCGGCGGCGTCGGCAAGCTTCATCTTGAACAGCCAGCCATCGCCGGTCGGCTCCGTATTGACGAGGCCAGGCTGTTCGGCGAGCTGGTCATTGACCGCGGTTACTTCGCCGGCAACCGGCGCATAAACGTCGGCGGCGGCCTTCACGGATTCGACGGTTGCCGCCACCGCACCCTTTTGGAAGGCAGCGCCTACACTCGGCAACTCAACAAAAACGAGATCACCGAGTTTCTCTTGCGCAAACGGGGTGATCCCGACGGTGGCGACGTCGCCCTCCATGCGGAGCCACTCGTGGTCCTTGGTAAATCTGAGCATCAAGCATCTCCAAAGCCGCTAGCGATGTTGATAACGCGCCGGTACGAATGGCAGCCTCGAAACGATGAGGCCGAGCCGTTTGCCGCGCAGTTCCGTAAAAACCCGCGTACCTGGGACGGCCGCGTCAGGTGGCACATAGCCCATCGCGACGGGGACATTGAGGCTCACCGCGAACCCCCCGGAGGTCACGACGCCAACCGGCGCGGCATCGCCTTGGCTACGGAACACCGCAGCGCCGGCCCGCACCGGCGCCCGTCCTTCCGGCAACAAGCCCACCCGCCGACGGGTAACCCCGCCGGCGAGCTGCCCCAGGATCGCTCCGGCTCCCGGAAAGCCGCCGGCACGCGCGCCGCCGGCGCGGCGCGCCTTGCTGAGCGTCCACTCGAGCGCCGCTTCGACGGGCGCCGTTGTTTCATCAAGGTCGGCGCCATAGAGACAAAGCCCCGCCTCGAGCCGGAGGCTGTCGCGCGCGCCGAGCCCGATCGGCGCGACCGCGGGATCGCGCAATAACGCCTCCCACAGCGGCTCGGCGATCTCCGCCGGGGTGCTGATCTCGAAGCCGTCCTCGCCCGTGTAGCCGGAGCGCGATACGAAGCAGGCCGCGCCCAACAACGTGACGGCGGCTACATCCATGAACCGCAGTGCCCGCACCTCGGGCGCAAGCGCGGCCAGCACCGCTTCCGCCGCAGGTCCCTGAAGGGCCAGAAGGGCGCGATCGGTCAGCTCGACCACGCAGGAGTTGGACAGATGACACCGCAGGTGCGCTTCATCGAAGACCTTGCGGGCCGCATTGACGACCAGCATCAGACGGTGGCCGTGATTCGCCACCATCAGGTCGTCGAGAATGCCGCCTCGGTCGTTGGTTAACACCGTGTAGCGCTGCCGCCCCGCGGCAAGACCCAGCATATCGCTGGGCACCAGCGTTTCGAGCGATAGCGCCGCATCCGCGACGGCGCCGCAACGCGCACGAAGCGCGATCTGCCCCATGTGCGAGACGTCGAACAGGCCGGCCGCGGTGCGCGTGTGAAGGTGCTCTTTGATGATGCCGGAAGCGTATTGCAGCGGCATGTCATAGCCCGCGAACGCCACCATGCGGCCGCCGAGGCGCAGGTGCTGGGCATGCAGCGGCGTGTGCTTGAGTTCGCCGGTGGGCCCGCGCACGCTCATCGCGCCGTCTCCGTTGCGGTTTAGCCTTCCCGGCTTGCGGGAAAGGGCCGGGAAGGGGTGCGGTCCGAAAGCACGAGCTCTCGCGCGGCCTTGACCTCGTCCAGCCGTCTGACAGGTGTGCGATGCGGAGCGGCCTTTACTTGTGCGGGATCGCTGTGGGCCTCTTTGGCGATCGCTGTCATCGCGTCGGCAAAGGCGTCGAGCGTCGGTTTGGTTTCTGTCTCCGTCGGCTCGATCATCAAGGCCTCCGGCACGATCAGCGGAAAGTAGTTGGTGGGCGGATGAAACCCGTAATCGAGAAGGCGCTTGCTGACGTCGAGCGCCCGCACACCGGTGCCTTCGACCGCGCCCCGGCACACGAATTCATGCATATTGATGCGCTCGAACGGCACCTTGAAGGTATCGCGCAGCCGGACGCGCAGGTAGTTGGCATTGAGCACCGCATGCTCGGAATTGGCCCGCAGGCCCGCCCCGCCATGCTGGCGAATATACGCATAGGCCCGAACAAACATGCCGAAATTGCCGAGGAAAGAGGATACCCGACCGATCGATTTCACGGGCATCGCCAGCCGATAACGCGGGCCGCTCGAATCGCCCGCCACTACCGGTCCCGGAAGGAAATCCTTGAGCCGGTCCGCTGCGCCGACCGGCCCTGAGCCTGGACCGCCGCCGCCGTGGGGGGTGGCGAAAGTCTTGTGCAGATTGTAATGCATCACGTCGAAGCCGAGATCGCCGGGCCGGACAATGCCGACGACAGCGTTCAGGTTGGCGCCGTCGCCGTAGACAAGCCCGCCGCAATCATGCACGAGCTGCACCACCTCTTCGATACGCTCCTCGAAAAGGCCGAGCGTGTTCGGATTGGTCATCATGATGCCCGCAAGCGTGTCGTCGCAGGCGGCGCGGACGGCCTGAAGATCAATATTGCCGCGGCCGTTGGAAGGAACCTCGACTGCCGTGAAACCGGCCATTGTCGTCGAAGCCGGGTTTGTTCCATGGGCAGAGTCGGGGATGAGGATGCGAGTCCGTTTGAGGTCGCTGCGCTCACGATGGTAGGCGCGCATCATCAGCAGCCCGGTTAATTCGCCGTGGGCGCCGGCGCAGGGCTGCAGCGAAACTCCGGGGAATCCGCCGATCTCCGCGAGCCAGCGCTGCAGTTCGAACATCAGTGCAAGGTTTCCCTGCACGGTGTCTTGATGTTGCAACGGGTGCGTCTCGGCGAAGCCGG
>JASHRR010000249.1 GCA_030037185.1 Xanthobacteraceae bacterium
GATGGCGACGACCGGCGGCGCGATCGGCGTAATGTGCGGAATCATAGTGGGCAAGCTGATCACGATTTTCATCGGATTCCCCACGTCGGTTCCCTTGTGGGCGATCTTCCTTGGCTTATTCCTTGCCGGCTCGGTCGGCGTCTTTTTCGGCGTGTATCCGGCGAGCAAGGCCGCGAAACTGGACCCGGTGGTGGCGCTTAGGGCTGAGATGTAGAGGCAATTATGGCACAGGGACAGACCCGCGAATCGGTCAAAATGGCTCTCGATACGCTGCGCGCGAACAAGCTGCGCTCTGGGTTGACGATTCTGGGCATTGTCATCGGTGTCACGACGGTGATCACGATTTCATCCGTCATTAATGGGCTGAATAACCGCGTCTCCGATTGGGTGAGCTCGCTCGGCTCGAATGTGTTCTGGGTATTTCACATGCCGGTGATCGGCGTGCGGCCAACGGCGGAGCAGCTTGCGCGGAAGAAATTGACGTTAGATGATGTGCTGGCGTTGCGGAAGCTGCCGCACGTCGTCGCAGCCGATGGAGGTCATCAGCATGTGACATCGCAATTCCGCGTCGGCGATGTCAGCGTGAAGTACAACGGGAAAAAAGTTGCGGGGACCATCCTGCAGGGTTCCACGGCGGAGATAGGAGAAGTGAGCAGTTTTACCTTGCTGCAGGGGCGGCTGTTTACCGATGACGAAGACCAGCGGGCCGCGCATGTGTGCGTGCTGGGCCATGATACGTGGGAAGAGCTGTTCGGGGATCAGCCGGCCGTGGGCAAGGAGGTGGCCATCGAGTCCGGCCTGTACACGGTGATTGGTGTGCTTGACAAGCAGAAGCAGCCTTTCGGCGGCGGAAAAAATCCCAATGACAATATGGTGATCTTTCCGTTGCACACCTTCCATTACCTGCATCCGGAAGACCTGGACATGTGGGTAAGCGTGAAATATGACGATCCGAAAAATAAATCCCTCGTCGAAGAGGAGATTCGCGAGCTGTTGCGCATCCGCCGCAAGGTACGCGTAGAGAAACCCGACGATTTCGAAATCTTTGGACCCGATTCACTCTCGAAGCTGTGGGATCAGCTTACCGGAGGGTTAGTCATCTTCATGATCGCTGTTTCGAGTGTCGGGCTGATGGTGGGCGGCGTGGGCGTGATGAACATCATGCTCGTAAGTGTGACGGAGCGCACGCGGGAAATTGGCGTGCGCAAAGCCATCGGCGCCACGAAACGGACAATTCTGACGCAGTTCACCATGGAGGCCGTTACGTTGTGCGCCGTGGGCGGCGTAATCGGAGTACTGGTAGGCGCCGTCTTGACGTGGATCATCTACTTTCTTCCGATTGGTCTGCCGGCCACGTTGTCGACGATGTGGGTCACGATCGGATTCGGTGTTTCCTGCGCGATCGGATTGCTGTTCGGTATCTATCCGGCGTGGAAGGCCTCAAATCTAGATCCGATTGAGGCGCTACGGTACGAATAGCAAGTCGGCAAGTTTGCGAGTCAGCAAGTCGGCGGCATCTGTATCGCTGCGAATTTTAAGAAGTCAACATTCATTCGGGAACTGCTCTAAACTTGATCCATGATGCCGCACCCATTGGCCTTCGCTGTAGAGATTGTGACTACGTCGCTGGCCGTGGCGGGGATGGGGTATTTTTTCGCGGCCTTCGTAGCGGCGTGGACTTTCCTTCGGCAACGACGCAAGCCGCGCGCGGAGTTTGCGCCCGGCGTGAGCATCATGAAGTCACTCAAAGGCGTCGATCCGGGAATGCTGGACGCGTTCCGCAGCCACTGCACCCAAACCTATGCGGGCAAGTACGAGCTGCTGTTTGGCGTATCGGCGCCCGACGATCCCGCGGTAAACGTTGTGGAGCAGCTCAAGCGCGAGTTTCCAGAGCAGGCGATTCAGTTAGTTGTCTGTCCGGAGCGGCTCGGCGCCAATGGCAAAGTCAGTACCCTGGTGCAGCTCGCTGCGCACGCTGCGCATGACTATCTGCTGATCAACGATTCCGATATCACGGTGTCGCCGCGTTATCTGGAGCGAGTCATCGCGTGCTTCGGAGGCGACGGTGTGGGTCTTGTCACCGCGCTGTATCGCGGCCGCGCGCACGGCACGCTCCCGTCACAACTCGAGGCGTTGGGCATTGCAACCGACTTTCAGGCAGGCGTGCTGCTTTCGAAGATGATGGAAGGTGGTTTGCACTACGGACTGGGGTCTACGCTTGCAGTGCGGCGTGAGGCGCTCGAGAAGGCAGGCGGGTTGCGGGCGCTGGCGGACTGCCTGGCCGATGATTACGAGCTGGGCGCGCGCGTGGCGAAGGCCGGCTATCGTGTGGAGCTGAGCTCGGAGGTAGTTGAAACGAGTGTGCCCGCCTATACGTGGCGCGGCTTTGTCGATCATCAGTTGCGTTGGCTGCGAACCGTGCGCGACGCGCGGCCGGCCGGCTATGCGGGCCTGATTTTTACGCACGGATTGGGCTGGGCGCTGCTGAACGTAGCAGCCAGCGGATTGAGTCCGGTAAGTTTCTGGCTGCTGGCGATGAGCCTTTTTCTTCGTTTTGGACTGGCGATGACCGTTGGGGCTGAAGTGTTGGGGGATCGCCAGGTGCTCGTGTTTTTGTGGATGCTCCCGGTGCGCGATAGCATCGCGATGGTTCTATGGGTCGCAGGATTCGCCGGCAACACGATTCTATGGCGCGGGGAACGGTTTGCGCTGAAGAATGGAAAGCTGATGAAGCTGGATGAGCGCGTTGGCAAGTTGGTAAGTTAGCCGCGTTCAAGCGAGGTTGGCGAACCAACTAGGTCAACCGGGCCATTCGCTGAGGATGCTGCCAGACACATAGCGCTGATATCAATCAGCAGCCGCGGCGCGGGATTCCTCTTCGGCGCGGATGGATTTGGTGTCGATCGAAAGACACGCGCCTAACTCGGCAAAATCTTTTTCCCAGCGCGTGCGGTTTTCAACTTGCAGTGCCGTGCGTGCGTCCGTGGACGTGCGCAGGATTTCATACCAGATGTTCTGCGCCTGCCAGAGATTTAATTCGAAGGGCAGCTCGCTGAGTGTGCGGGCGAGCGAGAGCGCGTTCTCGAGGATTTCGAGCGAACCCGCAGCCATTTGCAGCTCGACCATGGCGCGCTTCATGCGCAGGTCGGCGATATAAGAGAGCGTCGCGGTTTCGAGCGGCACCTGATCGGCCTTGGCGAGCGAAAGATACGAAT
>JASHRR010000250.1 GCA_030037185.1 Xanthobacteraceae bacterium
GATCGCGGTGTCGAGGACACTGGCGAAATCGTTGATTTCCTTGAGCTGCGCCGTGACGCCGTCACGCTCGTAGGGAATGAGGCCGTCGCCGGCCGCCCGGAGATAGGCCACGAGGTCGGCGCGATCCTGCGGCGACAGGCCGAGTTCGAACGTGCGGTCGAAATGACCGACCACCTGATCGTAGGTGTCGTACCGCCCGTCGTGGAAATAGGGCGCATTGAAGTTTGCGTTCATCAAGGTCGGGGTCTTGAACAGCCCTCCGGACCCGACGCTGTGCTGCCGGTGATCGACGAAACCGCTCGATGGAATGTGGCAGGCCGCGCAACTGAGCTCCGGATTGTGCGGGAATGGCTTGAAGAACAGCGCTTCGCCGCGACGCTGGGGGTCGTTCGCCCGTGCGCCCAGCCGCCCGCCGGCGGCGAGGTTCAGGTTGGGCAAGAAATCGATGTCCTCGATATAGGCAACGATGGCGTCGAGGATGGCCGGGGATGGCTCGGGACCGTCGAATTCGTTGACGATGACGTTGCGGACGAAATCCCGCAGCGAGGCAATTCTGCCGTCGTTTCCATATGGCGCCAGGAACCGTGCGCCGCGCAGGCTCGGGATCCGGACCGGATCGCGCGCCCTGTTATGCGCCTTGGGATTAAACAGCGGACCGGTGGTATCGAAATTTCCGGACCGGGTGGATAGCCCGGGGATATAGAGCTTGCCGTTGCCGGCGCCGTTAACATGGCAGGTACCGCAACTCATGCCAGCGCGGCGGGCGGGACCACCCAGGATGAGGTTGGAGTTGAACGCCAGGTCGCCGAGATTGACCATGTAGGATTTGGCGCCTCCGAGGGATTCCGATCGGAACACCTCGCGCGGCTTGTCGAGCGCTTCCTCATTTAGCTCGGTGCCCGGCGGCAGCACGGTCTCCTCACCGCTCAATGGAAACGCATTCCCGATGCGCACTAGCGCGCTCAGGAGCACGAAGATAACGGCCGCAATCATTCCCCGTCGCATGGTCGCGCCTTTCCAGAGGGCCACTGTCAATAAAGTACTGCCGTTGCCTCTCGCCGCCTGCGGGGCCTATCGGGCATCCGCTTCGAGTGTGGGCTTTTTGAGGTTTAGCAGCGGTGCAGCATTTTGCAGCTTCAACACGAGTTCTTCGGTTGCGATGCGCAAGCGGTCCGGGTCGATACGGCGCAATTCGCCGACATCGACGATGGCTTTCAAATCTTCGATGCTGCGGCGCATTCCCAGCTCGACCTGCCGGTCACGGGACGCGGCCGTCGGTGCAAAGATCGTCCGCCAGGCGAGCTCTATTCCATCGACATTGTTGCGCATGTCATTGAGGGACGTACCGCTCACCCGCGACTCGCCGCCGTCCGCCTTGCTTTCGCCGACCTCGTAGGCGAGCCGTACGACGCCGTCGAGGAGCCCCTGAGGCGTCAACGGGGTGTTACGAACACTCGCGCTCAACGCCGACAAATTGCGCACCAGTTCGTCGGCTTCATTCTCAAAATCGGTCCGGTTGGCGCCGAACAGCTTTGCCTCAATGGCGTGGAAGCCTATCACGCCGTTCGGCCAGGCATCGATGTCCCGGTCGAGTTCGGGCACAAATCCCGTGGTAAAGACCTCGGAACGCTCCCATCCGACGCGCGCTTCGATCCAGGCCTGCTTTGCCGCCGCGAGATCGCCGGCCGCAGCGCTGGCGGCCAGCGTCCGCGCACTCGCCAGCGTGCGGTCGGCGTCCGTGATGAGATGGGACCTGTATTGTTCGGCGCCGTCATCGAGTGCCGCCGCCCGCCCCGGCTCCGTCCCGCTGAGAGCCGCCCCCACCACGGCCATGCTCAGCAGAGAGGCCCATCGTGAGACGGGGGGACGCACAGCCGGGTACCTGCAACGATGCTTCAAATTCATTTTGCGCCTCGCGGATTTCACTCGCCTCGATTAAGGTCCGCAACTTCAGGTTTACAACGAAAGTGCGCACTTTCCCCCGAATCTAGGGAAGTGAGCATTTCGGTTTTATGACAAACAGGGTGCCGCGATCCGGTTAGGGGAAAGCTCTGTATTTAAAGCATTTTACCTGCAACCATACCCTCATCTGCATTTTCTGTCACAAGCATGTCATTGCTTGTATGTAGTTGGGTTGGGCTGGCCAAGATCGCTTCCTGTTCCCAGTTGCGATGTTTCGGTTGGCTCTATCTTTGGGGGATTTCTCATGCAACGGCTGACGAACAAGGCAGTGCCTGCTGCCTTTCTCATGTCTGTGCTGATGACGGCACAAGGTACTGCTCAGGTCTTGCCCGGGCCTTCCGGGGCCCCCGGCTTTGGCGAGCCCAGAACGGCGACTCCGATCAAGCATGTCGTTATCATCTTCGGCGAGAACGAGTCGTTCGACCATTATTTCGGTACCTATCCGCTCGCGAAGAATCCGCAGGGCGAACCGTCCTTCTTTCCCCGGCCTTTCACGCCGCCGGTCAATGGGCTCACCTTCCAATTGCTCAACAACAACCCCAACTTCACCAACACCACCGGCAATGGCGCGGCTGCTGCCAACCCGTTCCGTCTCGACCGCACGCAGGCCCATACGGCTGATATGAATCACGGCTATACGGCAGAGCAGGCAGCCTTCGACGACGGCAAGATGGATCTCTTCCCGGCGAAAACGGGCAGTGCCGGAATCGCCGGCCCGGAGACGTTCTCGACGACCGCTCTCGTGATGGGCTATTACGATGGCAATACCGTCACTGCCCTTTGGAACTATGCGCAATTTTTCGCGCTGAACGACAATTCCTACAGCTCCCAGTTCGGTCCGTCGTCGCCCGGCGCCATCAATGTGATCTCCGGCCAGACCAACGGTGCCGTAGGCTTCGATGCCGGCCCAACAGCCGCCCAACAGGCCGCGATCGGGCTAAAGACGGGAGCTACACCCGTTGCGCCGGTTGGCGCCACCAACGGCTTCCAGGTGGACGACGGCACCGGCACCGGCACTTTTACGCTTTACAGCGATGCCGATCCGACCGGCGATCAATGCTCCACGCAGACCAGCGCGACAGCGACAATGACCGGGAAGAACATCGGCGATCTCCTGAACGCGAAGAACATCTCCTGGGGCTGGTTCCAAGGCGGCTTCAACCTGCAGCTCACCAACGCCAACGGGACCACCGGTTGCGCGCGCTCGTCGAGCTCTACCAATCCGGACGTGATCCCGCCGATTACCTCGGGTGACTACGTTCAACACCATCAGCCGTTCCAGTATTATGCGTCGACACGCAATCCGACGCACGCGCGGCCGACTGTTTCACCCAATGAGTACGGCACATCGAAGGACACCGTCACCAATCACCAGTATGATATCAACGATTGGTTCGCGGCGCTCGCGGCCGGTAATCTGCCGTCGGTCTCCTATCTCAAGGCGCCGGCGTTGCATGATGCCCATCCGGGCAATTCCGATCCGCTCGACGAGCAGGCTTTCGTCGTCAACGTGATCAACACGCTGCAGGAGAGCCCGTTCTGGGAAAGCACGGCGGTCATCATCGCCTATGACGACTCGGACGGCTGGTACGATCATGTCAACCACGTGATCAACCCGTCGTTCAGCGTGGAGGACGATCTTCAGGGAGCGGGCACGGACACCTGCAAGCCGCTTCCCGGAACAACCTTCCCGGTGTTCACGACCCCGCTGCCGGGCATCAACGGCAAGCCGGTCAATGGCCGCTGCGGCTTTGGTCCGCGTCAGCCTTTGCTTGTGATCTCGCCCTTTGCGAAGCACAATTTCGTCGATCATACGGCGACGGATCAGGCGTCGATCGTGCGCTTCATCGAGGATAACTGGCTGGACGGCGAGCGTATCGAGGGCTCCTATGATGCTGTCTCCGGCACGCTCCTCAATATGTTCGACTTCCTCCAGCTGCCGTTCACGAAGGTCAAGCTCGACCCGAACACCGGCCTGGTTGTGTTTCCCTGATCACCCGAAAGGACCGGGGCGGCTGACAGCAGCCGCCCCACGCCGATGTTTTAATGTTCAATTGCTCTAACTCATGAACAGCAGGACTAATCACCTAATAACCGGGATCCTGCCGATGAAGCGCTCGTACGCCTTCAGCGCAGCCGCTCTTGCTTGCGCCTCCGTGCCGCGGACACTTCTCCTGTTCTTCGCGCTTTTTCTTCCGGTCGCGGTGATCCTCCTGTGCGACGGCGCGAGCAACACGGCTCCCGCCGCGCCGCTTGCGCAGGCGACGCCCAACGCGGAGCCGCAACGCCAGCCCGGCCGCCAATCTCCAGAGCTTTCCGTGGTCGCGCAAATCGGCCGCAGGATGTTCTTCGACCCATCTCTCTCAGGCTCCGGGCAATTGTCTTGCGCGTCGTGCCACAGCCCCGCGAACGCCTACGGACCCCCGAACCGGCTTGCCGTGCAGCGCGGCGGGCGTGACCTGCGCAAAGCAGGCCTCCGGGCCACGCCATCTCTGACCTATATCGGGAGCACGCCGACTTTCACGATCGGCCCTAATTCGAACATAGCGGATAATGACCAGCCGCCGCAGGCGCGGATCCCGGCCCCCGGCGTCAAGGTCGCCTCCGTCGCCAAAGCGGATGCTGCGGCGGCCAAAGCGGCCCACGAAACCGTTCCACGGGGCAGCCTCGACTGGGCCAGTGGAGCCATGGCGGCGCTGGCGGAAGCTGATGAAACCGTTCCGCGGGGCGGCCTCGATTGGGATGGTCGGGCTACGACGATCCAAAGCCAGGCGCTTGGATCTTTGCTCGATCCAAATGGAATGGGCAACAGCAGCGTTGCGGAAGTGCTCGATCACATCAAGCGCGCGCCCTATGCGGAGGATTTGAAACAGCTCTTCGGACCGACGCTCTTCGAGCAGCCCGCCCTCGCTGTCGACGAAGCGCTTTTCGCAGTCGTCCGCTACCAGTTGGAGGAGCCGAGCTTTCATCCTTACGACAGCAAGTACGATGCCTACCTCGCCGGCAAGGCGAAGTTGAGCGAGGCGGAAGCGCGCGGCCTGAAGCTGTTCGAGGATCCGCACAAAGGCAATTGCTCCTCGTGTCATATCGACAGGCCGTCGCGCGACGGGAGGCTGCCACCCGCATTTACCGATTACCAATTCGAGGCGCTGGGTGCGCCGCGCAACGAGAACATTCCGGCCAATAGTGATCCGAATTATTACGACCTTGGATTATGCGGCCCGTTGCGGAAGGACTATGCGGATACGGCGGCCTATTGCGGGCTCTTCAAGACCCCTTCGTTGCGCAATGTGGCGATGCGGAAAGTGTTCTTTCACAACGGCGTCTTCCACTCGCTCGAGGAAGTCGTGCACTTTTATGTCGAGCGCGAGACCACTCCGGGGAAATGGTATCCCAGGCTCGCGAATGGCGAGATCGATCGCTACAATGATCTTCCCTCTCGGTATAGGCAAAACATCGACGTCGTCGACGCGCCGTTCGACCGCAAGGAAGGTGACGAACCTGCGCTCAACGAGGCGGAAATCGCCGACGTGATTGCCTTTTTGAAAACACTGACGGACGGCTATCAGTCCGAACAGCCCGATGATTCCACCACACGCGCGGCAAAGTAAGCCGGATGTCGCCCAGCGCCACCAAGGCGCCAGCCATAATGGCTTTCATTCGTAGGTTCGCTCTCGCGACGCTGCGCCCGGAATCGATCTTTCGACGGGCCTATTTGGCCGCAATGGCAGCAGGCGTTATTGCTACGATCTGATCCGGCTTTTCCATCCATTGCCCAGCCTCACGCCGATGGGGTGCACGGCGACGATGTCGCGAAATGTGTCACTGAATGGCAGCGGTTCACATAATTTCAGAGCCCGCGTGATCGCCTCGCGCACCGTTTCGCGTGCCTCCTCGTTCGGCGCTGGAGTCGCATAGGTCATGAGGGGTTGTCCAAACACCTTCCCGTCACGATCGAAGCTTACTCGGACGGAAATCCGCGCGGTGGATGGCGCCACATCTCCGAGAGCGTTCCAGCAGGCTGTCACGGCCGCCCGCACACCGCGCGCGTTGTTGATGGTAGGAGGATGGATCTCTTGTGCAACGGCATTGTCCGCGTTGCGGGACAACCGGTGATGCCCAAGACGGTGGCGACCGTAAAAAGGATGCTGGCCCTGGTAGTCATCGCTATTCGGTCCGTAAAGCTGTTCATCGCAACATGATTGTTCATCCAATCCCAAGCCCGATCAGCTCGCACATCGACGGGCCGTCGGTCACGGATCATCCGCCTTCCCGATTGTGTTAACACCACGGCCGGGTTAGCCCTAAAGGAACCTCAACTGATGTCGATCGGGCAGTCGTTTTGGTGTTGCTGGTGGCCCTGCAGAACGCAATGGCTCAACCTTCGCATCGTTCGAGCTGATGGAGGCAGCCATCCCGCAACTCCAGGCGGCGCTCTCATCCGGGATCATCACGTCGAAGGAGCTGGTGACTGCCTATCTGGCGCGCATCGACGCGTGCGATCAGCACGGACCGGCGCTTGCGATCAGCGTCGTTACGACAAAGCGCTTGACGAGGCTGTCGTGAAGAACGCCGAGGGAGGGCAGGAGCGCTGCGAGGCTTATTATCGTGAAAGACAACTACGAGACTGCCGGTGTGCAAACTGCAGCGGGTTCATCGGCGCTGCCGGCTGGGTGCCGCCCAACGATTCAACCCTGGTGAAGAAACTGCGCGCTGCCGGAGCAATAGTGATCGCCAAGTCCAACATGCATGAGTTCGCATACGGCATCGCCAATGTGGCTCACTGTTTGGCGTGACCCGCAATCCTACGCGCTCGGCGGGAATCCCGGCGGCTACAGCGGAGGAACCGGCGCGGCCATTGCGGCAAACTTTGCGGCCGTGGTGATGGGCAGTGATACCTGCGGTTCAATCCGCATTCCGGCATCCCACGAACAGTCCGGTCGGCCTCCGCGGTACGCAAGGAGTGGCGAGCCGCGGCGGCATCATTCCTCTCTCAAGCACCCAGGACGTTGGCCGCCCCATCGCGCGCACGGTCACTGACATCGCTACGGTGCTCGATATCAAGAAGCTCGAGGAATTCGATCAGCCGTGCCGAGCTGGTGTGCAGGTTCGGCCGGATCGGATTGCTTTTCGCAGGTGCGTACTGCCGATAGATCAAACGAACGGATTCTTCACGGTAACGGTTTCTTTGGAGGCGATTTTATCAGGCAACGTCGGATCGCTTTCAAGCGCGCGGACGATATCGTTGAGCAGATCGCGAAGCTGGCGGGCATTCGCCAAGCCAGCTTTGTCGCGCGTGAGCATAATATTGCCGTAGAGGCTGATATGCGTCGTCCTGTTTTCGATTTCGAGGCCATCCAGGGAGGCGGCTTCGGACTCGTTTTGATAGGGGTGAATAAGACTCATGACCGCCTCGGTTGCTTAGTTATGCTTCGTTAGATCGTCCACGCTCGCATCATGCTGCCTGATCCGGCCGCCGAACCGGCCCTGCTCCGCAATTGGCGGAACCTCAGCCTGATCCCTTAATGCCGGATCTGTGACCGAGGGAAACACGTCTATTCCTATACGCCGTTGTAGCTCATTAACGGAAATCGTTTCAATATCGTTCGCGGTGACGGTGTTTGTGTTCGGCACCCAGTAAACGCCCATCTTATTTTCATCTGGAATATAGACCGCCTTCCAGGTGTCTGTCGGGATCAAGACGCGGCCGTTCAGGCTTTGCAGATCGTTGCCGATGAAGGCAGGGCCGGTGGCAACGTATATATCGCGCCCTGCATCGCTGGCGTTGCCTGCGCCCGTTGCCGCGCGCACCCCGGATTCTATCCGTTCCCATACGCCTTCGTTCTGGTTGGCCGCCTGGGGAACCATGTTTGACAGCAGGAAAGACTCGCTGCCGGCCGCCTTGGTCGACATGTCACCGTGCGGAGCCATATGGCCGCGGTCCACGTGGATGAACCCTTTGTAATCGCCAAGCTCGGACCGCTCATCGGCGGGCAAGCGCAGGTCGGCTCTAAAATCGTTGGTCCGGCGGCCCGTGTTTGCGGCTTGCTCGATGCTCTCTTTCGTTATGTACTCGGAGGAAACAAGCGGGGTTCGCGACACGCCCGAATAGGTAACGGCGTAATCGGCGTTGCTGATATCGTGGACCTTTTCCGCCAGCTTCGGATTGAGAATTTTTGGCGGGATACCGCCAGGAAATTCATCTCGGGCTCCGGCAAAAGCTTTGTCGATGGTGCCTGCGGCAATGGCGTCGTGACCGCGGCTGCGGCCTCTAACGTGCAACCCACCGGCCTCTTCGGTCCTTGCAGCCGTTCCCTCCGATTTGGCAACCGCTTCCCCGGTCTTGCCCGCCTCCTCCAGGTCCTTCTCAACGGCCACCTTGCTGGCGTCACCGGTGATGGCCGCGGCCTTGCTGGCGTCCCCGGTGATGGCGGCGGCCTTGCTGGCGTCCCCGGTGATCGTGGCCACTTTGCCGGCGTCGGCGAGTTTGCCGGCGTCTCCCAGCAATGCGGTTGCTCGGCCGGCGTCGCCGATCGCTCCGACAGCGTCCGCCTCGGCTCCGCCAGGGATCACGGCGGTGCCCACCAGAACGGCGCCTTGACCGAATATCTGGCCAATGAACTCGTCGCCCTGGCCGCGCGCAGCGGCCTGATTGTAGGCGGTCTCCAGTGCGTGCCACGCGCGGCTCGCGGTATCGCCGATCTCATCTGCCGCCTTGCCTGGATCGGTGACTGCAGTTGCGGCGAAATCCGCGGCCGCTTTGGCGTCATTGACCGCCGAATTCCACGCTTGTTCGCGATACTGGCTGTCGGTAGCGATCTTATAGCCGTCCTCGGCGAGGTGTCCGACGCTGCTCACCGTGCCTTTCACGCCATCCCAGGCGCCCTCACCGACACCCTTGACGAACCCGCCCGCTTCACTCAGACCGTGTTCCACGGAGCCCAGCACGCTGCCCAGCAAGCTCATTACTGTCCTCCCGTTTTCTGATGTCAGCTCGACGAATAATAAAATGCGCAAGGAGGCTTGCAAGCCTATTCGGGTTTTCAATCAATTGTTTATCGTATTCATGAGATTGTATGAAGTATTATAACCTGGAAATACGTCAATAAATTTCCCCGATGAAGTTGCGAGTTGGGGGCCCGGAATTTAAGGCTCCGAGAGCCTATCGTTCGCATTGGGTGTGCGCCCGCGACAAAGGCCGGCGTTTCCAGTGGGTGCGGGCCCACCCCGGGGACAACCGGAGCAGCCAAGGAGGTAACGAAGTCCTTGTGATGAAGGCGTCCTTGAACTGGCCATTGTGATAGAGGGCGGAAGTACCGATGCTGCTCTCGGTCAGCTTGCTGGCTCGCATATCCCGCAGCTGATAAAATCGATGCCCCGCACGTTGGCTAACGCGGTAAGGCTTTCCGAGGAACGGACCGCCGGCCCCTCGATAAGCTCTACGGAGCGACCGGCCTGAATAGCCTCGATACGCGTCTTCGGAAGGTGTCGGAGGGAAAGAGGTTACCGCAGCGCGGTGCGTTCCCTCGCTGTGGCCGTCCCGTGGCGGAGGTCTACCGCCGATAATTTGGGCCATAAGCTGTTCAACAAGCACGCAGATCGTTGCACAGGCGCAATTGCGGTGAGCCGATCGCGGGAATCTCGCTGCCCGCGAGACGGGATTCAGCATGGGGAATTTAGATGTGGTGGCGCACGAGCACTATTGTCTTCGAAGGCGATATTGGATCTGCGCCACGGAATTGCCCGCGGAGTTTCATCTGCAGCCGCGTTTCGAAACAGATGACCCGGGCGATGCCCATACCGGGAAAGCCGTCGGGCTTTAGACGGTTGGACTGTCATCTGGGATCCTCAGGGGTTTTTCGGCTTGTTCCCACGGGACGATCACGTTGCGCCACTGGACGATCCGTGGGAGATGTTTGAGGCGCGCATCTGGCCTCGGCGAACGCGGTTTCTCCGCATGGCCGAAGGGGCGATATCAAGCCATAAATTTGCGCGGTATGCCGGCGGCTCCGGGCGGCGGGGGTGGCTGGCGGTGGAGATTGTTTTTCAAGGCGGGACGCCGCCGAGAGCGGAGGCGGCCGGCCTCGGCAGCGGCGCCCGACGACGAGGAGCAGTACTGCTCGTCTTATGCACGATGCTTAGCGGCATCGATGTTGTGCCAGCCATCCCCGTGCGCTTCCCGGTCTATGGAAGCGAGCGAACCCCCATCGTGCCCAAGACTTTGCAGCCCCGCAGTCGCGGATCGCCCTGGGGTTGTCGCGACACCGCTCCGGTTCCAGAGATCGCGGAACCGCCTCGTTACCGTGAGCGGCCATCGCGCGCAGGCGACAGATGGCATCATGTCACGGAAGCAGCGGACAACTCGATGATGGTAAGCCGCGTTTGAGCGAAGACGACGTTGCGCGAGGTGGCTCGTCCCAGGCGCGCCTGAGCGGTCGGTTGGTCGAGTGATGAATGAGGGTTGCAATTTTCGTGATCTTAAGCCCACATCCTTTAAGCGAACTACAGTCGCGGAGTAGGTCTTGAGAAATCCGTATGAGGTTCTCGGTGTTGCCTCGACGGCTTCTTCCGCCGAAATCCAGAAGGCATATCGCAAACTGGCGAAGAAACTCCACCCGGATCTTAATCCAGGTGACAAATCGGCTGAAGAGAAGTTTAAGGAGGTCGCAGGCGCTTACGATCTGCTCGGGGACGCCGAAAAGCGCAAACGCTTCGACAGCGGCGAAATCGACGCAACGGGTGCGGAGCGGCCGCAGCCTCAGTTCTACCGCGATTTTGCGACGTCGGATCACCGTCATCCTTACACGGACAGTTCCGGCTTCGCCGATTTCATGGATGCGGACGATGCCCTCGCCGAGCTCCTGAGGCGCGGACAGCAGGCGCGCGCGAACAGGCGGGGAGAGGATTTGCGCTACCGCCTCCCGATTGATTTCGTAGAGTCAATCAAGGGTGCGAACAAGCGGCTGACACTGCCGGATGGCGGCACTCATGACGTGAAAATTCCGCCCGGCTTGGTACACGGGCAAGTCCTCCGGCTGAGGGGCAA
>JASHRR010000251.1 GCA_030037185.1 Xanthobacteraceae bacterium
CGTCGTGCAGAATAGGTGCATCACCTAGGTCAGCATTGTGTTCCTGATGTCTTTTTGGCTCGTTAACGCTATCATCTGACTTTGTGCAAAAATTCACAGGGGGTTAAGTCATGTCATCAACAGCGGCCATTGCTTTCATATCAATCGGTTGCTTGGTTTTTGCCGCGCCAACGCCGGCCCGCGCGCAAACGGCAATACCTGGGGCGGCCGATAGAGGTGCGCGGGATAAGGCCGCCATCCCAGATTTCTCGGGCATATGGGCCCATCTGACCTGGCCCGACGTTGAGCCGCCGCCAGCGGGACCCGGTCCGGTGAGGAATATGTTGCATCGCAACGGGGTGAGCAACATCAACCAGCTGGTCGGTGATTACACCAATCCGATTTTGAAGCCTGAAGCAGCGCAGGTGGTCAAGAGAGCCGGCGAAGTCGCGCTAGGCGGCACCACCTATCCGACCCCGGCCAACCAGTGTTGGCCCGGCGGGGTGCCATTCATTTTTTGGAATATTGGAATGCAGATGCTTCAGCAGCCGGACCAAGTCACGATTCTCTACTCCAACGACCATGAGGTCCGCCACGTACGCCTCAACCAGCCGCATCCGGCGCACGTGACGCCGAGCTGGTACGGAGATTCGGTCGGCCACTACGAAGGCGACACGTTGGTGATTGACACCGTGGGCATCAAGATCGGGCCGTTTGCCATGGTTGACATGTACGGCACGCCATACGGCCCGGCTCTGCACGTAGTGGAGCGCTATCGACTGCTCGACCATGCAGCCGCGAAGGAAGAGGAGGAGCGTGGCGAGAGAGGAAATTTCCGCCTGCCGGGCTCCGATCCGGGGTTTGCGCCCGACCCTAGTTATAAGGGCGAGGGGCTGCAGCTCCAATTCACGGTCGAGGATGAAGACGTCTTCACGATGCCCTGGTCGGCAGGCATTATCTATCAGCGCCCGCTCTCCCCGCTGGGCGAATGGCCGGAGTCCGTCTGCGCCGACAATCCGCATGAATATTACGCGGGAAGGGACTCCGCCGTACCGACCGCGGACAAATCGGAATTTTGAACCGGCCCGCACGGGCGCGAACACCGAGCGCTTCCAGCTGACTGAACGCTGGAAGACGCCGCAGGTTAGGATCGACTTAGAAAATCCGGGCGCATTCGACATGCGGTGGTCCGCCCGGCAAACATATCAGCGCGTCGGAGCCATGGAACAGGCCCATCTGCGCCGAGAACGATCACGACTTGGCGACTCCGATCCGCAAACAGAATTTGAGGCGGCATATCGCATCCACGCCGCTCTACTATAATGGCCGGGGCTCGACCCGGTGCTTGCGCTTGGCATGCGGCTGCTATCGCATAATGCCAGCGGGACTTCGGCTAATGGAATGGTGCCGCCGTGCTCTGCCCCACGGTGATCCTGGCAAGGTTTGCGGCGGCGGTTAGGATTATCCGTCGTGCGGTCACCTGCGCGCGTCGCCGCGTGCGGCGTGGAGATCCGTCTCGGGAGAGACGCGGGGTCTGTCGGCGGAAGGCGATTGACAAATCAACCAGGGGGCGCTTTTCGAGCCGCACTCGCCAACGAACTGCCATGTGGTGGCCAGTCCTCGGCCATCTATGAAAGCTCGACATTTGCGGGGTCATATCCTCGTTGATGACCCTCAAGAAACATTCGGTTCACGATTGGCCATTAGCAAACATTCGATCCTCGCGCCAAAGTAATCGCTGAGTTGCTCAACTCGACGTCCCCACTGGACCGAGAAGTCTAGCATTGACGTCGCGCATCGGCTAATACCCCAGGGAGATCCCCCGGCTCTGCCGGGTGGCACTAGAAGTTCGACATTTCCAGGACTAGCCGAGCCGAACGCCGGACGTCCATCGACGAAAATGCGAATCGTGAGCCGCCAAAGCACCCGAAAGGGATTCCATCGATGGACAAGGATGAGAGCTTAGACCGTCGCAAGTGGTCGTTTCATGAAGCGAAAAGCGCTATCTACATCGCCCGTGTGTATGGAGAAAGGAAAACGAAATTTCGTCGGCCAAAGCTTCTGGGTTCGCGGGTTCTTCGTCTCTACGGTTGGGCGCGACGCAACCGTGATCCGCGAATACATCCAGAGCCAGGAAGCGGAAACAACCGCTTGGAGCAACTGAACGTTTGGCGCGAACGGCTACCTTTAGGCGGCCGTCGACTGAGGCCGCGTCAGCGACCCCAACAGCCGGTTTGAGCGGCCCCGAAATTCCGACGCTGCCGGGGGGATACTTGCGGCACAAGCCGCTTCCCCGGCAATCGGCACCGTGGACGGGAGTCATGAGAAAAGTCTTCGTTATCGGCATTGGCGCAGGTAGTCCTGATTACGTTACGGTACAGGCGATCAATGCGCTCAACGAGGTCGATGTATTTTTCATATTGGACAAAGGACAAGACAAGGAAAACCTCGTGCGCCTGCGAAAAGAAATTTGCGAGCGCTATATCAAAAACAAGGGCTATCGGACGGTGGAGGCGACCGACCCCCTGCGGGATCGGACGCCATCAGCCTACGAGCCAGCGGTACGGGCGTGGCATGACCAAAGAGCGGCCATTTACGAACGGCTGATCCGGGAAGAGCTCGGCGACCACGAGTGCGGCGCCTTTTTGGTCTGGGGCGACCCTTCGCTCTACGACAGCACCTTGAGGATCATTGATCAGATCGTCGCCAGAGGAACTATCGCGTTCGAATACGAGGTCATTCCGGGCATCAGCGCGATCCAGGCTTTGGCGGCG
>JASHRR010000252.1 GCA_030037185.1 Xanthobacteraceae bacterium
GGTCTCCAAATGGACCCGGCATCGTGCCCCGTGCCTTGTGCGGGGATTCTCCACTGTTCATCCGAATTGAGCAAAACAGCTGTCGGTTGGCGATCCAATTTCCGGATCGGCCACAGCCGAGCCTTTATGCAATCGAAGGCCGGAACATAGAGAAGTTGATGGCGAAGCTCACCGCGGCATGAGACTCGCCAATGTGAGCGGTGTTGGACCCTTCGCCTCGAGCAATCAGCACGGAGGTCGCGATGCCGCGCGGCAGCAGCCGATAGATGCCGCCCGCCGGGGTCACTCGATCGAAGACCGACCCAACCTCCTGGGTCGAGGCACTGATGTCGGGACCGAAAGGTGTGAGCGCCTTCGCCTGGCGGTCACTTGGCCACATGCCGCTTTGAGTTGTCGGAGTCGAGCTTGGTCTTCTTCGTGAACAGAGCGCTGGTGGCACCGTTCATCTCCATCGCGACCTTGTCGAGCGTGCCGGCCGGCGCCTCATGCGCCACGCTGACCCGCGCAACGTTCTTTGATACGAGACCCTGGTCCTGCACAGTGCCGTTTGTGGTGTAGCCGTCGTAAAGATCGAAGAAGTCGTCTGCCAGTTCGTAGCACAGGGTTTCGGTGTTGGCTGACGAAACCCACGCCGCGTTGGCGTCACCGCAGCTCGCCATGACCATCTTGATCGGATGCGGAAGAGCGTAACGACTCGACGCATAATCCGACAGAGCTTCCAGAAGCGCCACGGACTGGAACGACCTCGCGTAGCGCTCCAGATGGCCCTGGCCGGCTTCGTAGAAAACCTCGATGGTCGCGGTCGGCTCGCGGTCGGCATGCCGGTGTGATTCGAGCAACGAATGCCAAGCGTATTTCGCGTCCTCGTAGTCGTTTGTGCACGTGCGCTGACGATCCTGCGGCATGCGGACCCAGTCTGCCAGTTCCTTGAACTGCTCCTGGTCGGAGCCAACCATCAAACAGATGATCTGGTAGGCGCGCTGCCTGTCGAGGCCGTGCGCATCGGAGAAGTCGAATTCCTCGCGTTTTGTGCGGTCGCGGCGGTCCGACAGGAACAGGCCTCGCGCAGCCTGAACGAGCACGTTGATGGAAAACTCGGAGCCGGCATCGAGAAGGGCAATGGTGGCAAACGAATCGGCGGCATCCTCGGCGCGGCCCAGCGTCGGCAGATGGAACTGATCGGCGAGCGCATGCCCCATTTCGTGCAAGCCGACGAAGAGCACGTTGCCGATGACGAAGTCAGTGACGTCTCGCTGCTTGGCGAGCGTCGTCTCGATGCGCGCCTCAGGGTGGTTAGGGGCGACATTTTGATGCCTGGAGGCTGCGAAGGCGTTCGAAGCGGCGCCGATCGTGAGGGCCAGAGCCAGGATGATTTTCCTAAACATGGCTTTCTGTGATAACTTATTTGTTGACCGAACCGTTCAGTCAAATAAGAGTCAATGGACAGAAATCAATGACCGAACCGTTCGGTCAAATCAAATTGATCCGCGAATCGAGATGATAGGATTCGAAAAGCCGCCCCGGTTTCCCTCGGATGGCGACTAGAGCTTGTCAGTCGCTCGGCACCAACAACCGCTGGCACAGTGATCGTGAACAACAATTGGCCACCGCTCAACAATTGGGCATTGAAAAAGGCCCCGACGCTCACGGACCGTTCACGTTTGCTTGAAGTGATGACCGAACGGTTCGGTCATATTGACATCCAAAGCCAAGATAAGATATTGAACGAACCGTTCGGTCAGTTTTAGGAGGCGAACATGTTCAGATACCGGTCAGAGCCGACCCGACCCGAAGAAGCATACGGCGAATGGGCGAACTTTCCAGCGAACTCAAACTGGCGGGAAGCAAATCGCGTCCCTCACCGGCAGGCCAAAACCGGGGGAAGCCTGATGATGACATTTGTCGCGATAGCGCTACGCGGCTTGCTGGTTACGACCACCGCAGTAGCGATTGTTGCCTACCTGCTTCTTACCAACTCTCACATATAGGACCTCAGGGAAACGTGCCCTCGGTTGACGCTTGGCTTGAGCGCGCTCCTACCATCGCGTGTAAGCCGATTCGTGGCGATCAACGTTCCAATCGGCAGTGCAAGCATTTCATCGCAGAAGAGACGGCCATCGATTTCGGTTGTGATGTCTTGCTGGAATGCGATCAAGAGATTGACTGGTATAGAGTCCCAACCGTTACTCCGTAGGGTACTCGCAATATGGACCTGTTCCAATCTTCAAGTCCCTGGCAGCAATTCGTGCACGCAACGGCGACGTGTCGGTGTCGCCTGCGTCCCATTCGAGCTTGCTATTCTTAGCGCCTTGCTGTCACCTCGATCTCGACGAGCTTGCCGGGCGTTGAATAGCCCTCGACCAGCTCGATCTCAGCATTTTCGAGCGGCACCGGCACGATCGCCGAGGCAATATCGAGCACCGACTGCGGCTTCTCGCTCTTGTGAAGCATGAACGAGACGCGCACCACGTTGTGCCAGTCGCATCCATTCTCCTTGAGACGCGCGCCGGCGCGCGGCAGGATTTCGGCGCATTGCTCCTTGAGGGTCGGCAACTGGTCGTTCGTCATGCCCGCGTGAAAGACCAATGGACCCCAGACGAGGTGCCGGATGAAAACCGCCACCGGCTCCATCTCGGTGACTTTGCGCGGCACGCCCTCGGTCGGCGCCGCCATCGCCCAGAGCTCGAGTGCCACGTCGGAGTACCAATCGAGATGGTCCGGTGAGATGAAGCTCGAGGTCGCCGCGCGGGCCTGACCGGAGAAGGCCCGTCCGCGCGCAGCGCTTACGATGTTGCGTGCGTCTCGCGTGCGGCCGTAGACGCGAGTGCGCACGACATTCTTGTCGAGGGCAAGCCCAAGCGAAGCAAGCTCCGGGCCCGCGCGGTCGAAAAGACCCTGTGACTGTTTTTCGAGCGATTGGCCTGGCTCGCCTTCCAGCCAAATGTATCCGAAACGCTGACCCTGCCAGTTGTAGATTCGCTTGCGCATTGATCCCTCCCTTGCAGCGGTGGCGCCTTGCCTGCAGGTCACTTGCTTCTACTCGCGACGTGCCGCACGAATCCAATTAAGCAAAATGCCGGCAATCCCGTCGCTATTGGTATCGCACATGTCCATGTGATCGTCGCCCAAGACCCGAAAAGCGGGCTCTTGCGCGGTCTCGGCAGCGAGAGAAAGGCGGTTAGGGCCCACTGGAACACCGCAACGTCCACTACGCCGCTCCCTTTCTGAACACCGACCAAGGGGGTAGCTTTTACCACAAGATGCAAGAGGAGCATCCGAATTGTCGCGGACGAACCAGCCATTGTGCTGCCCGGGAAAGTATCCCGCGTCCCAGGCCGTGCCCTGGCAATTCCGCGAACGGTCGCCGCCGGCACGCAGAAGTGCGGTAGGCACTGGCTATACGCGGCTACCCAACGTCAAATCAGCGAACAATAGCTTGTCACGGGCCGAGCCGAGCCGTTCTCACAGCAGCGAGCGCAAAAAAGCTGCCCTGACGAAGCATCTGTTGGCCGTCTGCCCCGAATGTCCCGACCAAATGTATGTCGCCTCCTGCCAGCGGGATGATCGTTTTCGCATTGATTGCCAAGTGGTTTTGAGCCCGACGTCGCTGCGCCATGTGTTTGAGGTGCGGGACCGGTGTGTCCGTCTTCACCAGCTCTTGTCCCGATACAGCGCTGCTAACGTTTTGAGCGCCCGATGCAATGCAACGCGGACGGAGCCCTCGGTCATATGAAGTCGGTCGGCGGTCTCGCGCACGCTGCTTCCATAAATCGAAATTGACTTGACGATTTCGCGCTGCCGTACCGTCAGCCGTGCGAGAAGCGCGTCGATCTCGCCATCAGATACGCTGTCAGCGTGATCTTCCACACCGAGCGTGTCGATCACGTCCTCGATTGGCGAAACAACATACCGGCCGCGCCGTCGCGTGGCGTCAATGAGCTTGTTGCGGATGATGGCCGCGATCCAGGGGCCGATGGGTCTCGATTGATCCCAGGTCCCTCGCTTGAGATGGATCGTCAGGAGAACTTCTTGCACGATGTCCTCCGCATCCACCTCGGCGATACCGGCGAGCCGGCAGCGGTGACGCGCCATCGCGCGCAGGGGCGGCGTCACTGAAACGAGGAACCGGCGATACGCAGCGGCATCACCCGAAATCGCCGCTCGCATCCACTCTGTCCAATCACCGTCCCGTGCCCAGGCGCTCACGTCTTCATCGTCCTTCGATCGGATATATATGAGTGCCCATTTCAGCGGAGCCGTCTTAGATTTGGCGGTCTACAAAGCGAGGGCTCCATTCCGAGCAAATTCGAGCGGAACCGATCGAAATGGCTCGCGGGGCAGCACGCAGATCGGTTGACGAGGCCGTCAATCCTTCGCCTAGCGCGTCAGAGCAGTGCATCGTCCGCATAAGTCGAAAGAATGATCGGTTCGAGGCGACGAACTGGTGAGGGTCGTTACCATTTCAACAGCCGCAATCCGGCGAAATAGCCCACGGCCACGACGACAACAACGGCTGATGAATACCAGACGGCAACGAAGAGGGGGCTGTCATCTGGACAATGCCATGCGTAGAGGAAGACGGCGACCCCGCTCGCCGCGAGGCCTGCGACCGCGCCGGCCAGTCCGGGTCGCGCGGGCGCACTCTGCCTGAGCGCAAAGAGCAGGCAGCCCAGGGGTGCCAGCGCCAGGGTCGGGATGACGGTTAGGCAATACACGGAGTGCTGACCGATCAGGCGCGACACCCAGGACTGCGCTGGCGTCGCAAACAATTCGGCGAGGACGGCGAGGCCGATAAGAACGGGAACCGCGGCAAGCACGAAAGTCCATCGTCCGAGCGTCGCCTCTGGACGACCTACCTCGGCCAGGGCGCCCGCCGCGCCAGACAGGAGTGTCAGCGCCAACAAGAACTTGAACTGGACGCGCACGGTGTGGCCGGCCACAGAAATATCAGGGCGGAGGCCGACACCGAACACGAATATCGCAACGGCAATCACTACGCCTACGGCAAAGGCCGTCGCGAGGCTGTTTGACAGCCTCCATCTCACAGGCGCATCCTGCGTCAGCGCGTTAATCAGGTGAGCAGTCTTCATCAAGTCGACTCGATTTCATTTCGGAAAGTCCGCATGTCGGGCGTTGCCGGATGCGTCTGGCAAATTAGACAATTACACCACGCTGAAGGTTCTTCAAGGTATTCAGTATCCTTATATCCCTTATCCAAGCCTTTGTTGGTGGCGCTGCTGCGGTTCGGGATGACCGGCAAAACGCCTTTTTCTTTAACCTGCTGAGGCACCTTTTCGCTGCTATAGGCCTTATCCGCACTGACCGCCAACAGCGACCATGGGGTGTTCAGCACTTCTTCTACCCCTGACTGTCGTGGACTTCGCTGGCGGCAACGGTGACCGTTCGTCAGGTGCACAGCCGACGCCATGACGACTGCGCGAGTGCCTTATCCTTTATTTTTGGATGGTTATCCGTCCATCTCGCAAGCCTGCGAGATGTCCGTCGGCTGTGCGCTCGTCCGTCGAGCCCCCGATCGGCACTTTGCTATTTTTAAGTATGAACCACGGACCTCGTAGGTGATTGCCACACAACGAGGACATGGAATGCCGTCGCAATCACACTCTTGTGAGAGCGTAACGAACCGGCCGACCGGAACGTATAACTCATCGAGGCCAGACTTGGATGCGCGGACGTGTCGCGAGTTCAGTCGCGCCGAGCTCGCGACCGGCGGCTGCCGCGGGCAACCCAGCGAGAGTAAACAAAGCAGCCATCACAGCGAATCAAGTATCATGGAATCCACTTTCCCTTTCCTTAGGCTTAGGCTAGCCACTTCACCGCTTCCAGTCCCTGCAGGCTGGTATGCGGTGCCTTTGCGGCTCATTGTCGGTCTGGGTTTCGTCGAACATGGCTACGCGAAGCTTTCGCGCGGAGCCGACGCGTTCATCGCGATCCTGCACGCGATCGGCGTGCCATTCCCAGACCTGCTCGGCTGGGCGACGATCGTGGTCGAGATCATTGGCGGACTACTCATCCTCTTCGGTGCTTTCGTGCCTGTCGCCGCGGCGCCGATGATCATTGTGCTGCTGGTGGCGATCTTGACCGTGCATTTGCCCAACGGATTCAGCTCTATCAAGCTGATGTCCTACGATGCCACAGGCGCGCATTTTGGCCAGCCGGGCTATGAGACGGACTTGCTCTATGTGGCCGGGTTGCTTGCGCTGTGCCTTGGCGGCGCCGGACCGCTCTCACTCGACACTTATTTGGCGCGATCTCGAACGAAGACGTCAACCCGCCCCGGCTTGGATGCGATGATGGACGACGCCTGATGGCATGACCATGTAGCCGCGTGGGGCCCTAAAGGACATACCCGGCAGAGCCCTAAAGGGCTCCTGCCCGCGCTAGCCCAATGTGCACGGGAGACCCGACCCGTCCTGGATCGGGATGATCCTGTTAGCGAGGAAGATGCGTGCTTCGTAACAGCACACCGCACCGCCATTCCCCAGTTCTCACGATGCCATTGGCGCAGGTCACCCAATCGCTGATGACACGCGCCGTGGTTTACATCGCAGACGCAGAGAGATGCGCCTTGCAATTCGAGGCGACGCACTTTGCTCAGTACGCCGTCAATACCAATCCATCGCCCGGCACAATCTTCGCCAACTTGATTTGTTCCGAAACCGGCGAGTATCAGAATTGGTAAGCGTGTGACGCCGTCGACGCCGGCATTGAACATGATGATCTCGAACGATTCGTTGTTGACGATCGTTTTCGTGTCCCGCGGCGAACCGTAACCTTGCCGATGTAGATTGCTCGCGACATGGGCTTTGTAGAGGCGGTGGAAGCCGTTGACCTCGTCGGGTACGCAGTCGGTCGGGATAACCGCCATCGCGTTCGACCGCCCGGCCGGTCTGCTTGAGACCCGCTAAGGCGTCGGCGACGGAGATGACTTGGCGCGCTGCTTCAACGCGCGGTAGATCAGGATACGGTGCCACCACGGGCAGCCATGCGCGAGGTGGACGTTAGCGTCCCGGCTCCGCCTTGAAGCCGAGCGAGCCGTCGGCCGTGATGGCGTTGCGGAACACAACTGCCGGCGCAGCTCGCACGCTCCGGATCGGATCGTTTGCGGCGACAGTTCGCCGTCGGTCCACCTGCCTTCGATCAGAACACCCGTGAGAGACCACCCATTCCGCGAATTTCGCCATTTCCCGTGCTCCGGCCTTGATTTTGTATCAATCAATATATAACGTCGATGGCGCCTCGATCTGCGCCCGAGCCGGTGACGCAAAGCCATGCCGCGACCGAGAGAATTCGAAGAGATCGTCGCGCTCGAAGCGGCGATTGAATGCTTCTGGCGGCGCGGCTATGAGGCGACTTCGC
>JASHRR010000253.1 GCA_030037185.1 Xanthobacteraceae bacterium
AGCGACCGCCGACTGCTCCGCTGGATTGAACGGCAACAGCGCCTGCGTGCGCATCAGCAGGTAGAGAATCAGAAAACCGCCGACATGGAAGAACAGCATGGCGATCGTGTAGGCGAGCCAATGTTGCTCGCGGGTCTCGTTAACCCCGCCGGCCCAGTAAAGCGCGGCTTCGACAGGGCGCAACACCGGCGACAGAAAGGTCCGTTCGCCATTGAAAACGCGGGTCATATACCAGCCGAGCGGCTTTACCAGCGCGACCACGATCGCGCAAAAGAGCAAGATTTGAATCCAGCCGATGATTGTCATGATCGTAGCCTCTTGGAGCTGCTCGGGGTCGCTTAGAATCGCTCAGGTCGCAGCAGGGCATAGGTGAGGTAGAACAGCAGCGCCGCCGACACAAAGCCGGCGAGCGAGTAGTCGAAGGTCATGATGTCCCCCTTACAGCTGATCGCAGGCGATCGCATAACCGACGGATAGTGCAAAGAACCCAACGCCAATGGCCAGCATGACGACGTCCAACATGTCGCTAATCCTTCCTGGCGGGCACGCCGGACCTTATCCAGCAAGCGCCTGCTTGCCGATCAGTGAATTGACCGGGTCAACTCCGGAAGCCCCGCGCCGTACGCGCAAACGTGCCACTTGCGGCATAAGTCTTCGAGAGGATGGCAAACCCAAACCTATATGAATGTCATAAAAACTCGCATCTTACTAAAATACCGATGGCCGCCTCCGGATCGAAGCCTCGAAGGCGATCCTCAGGGCAGACCTTGTCGAGTCCCGACCCTATTGCGCCCCAATGCTCCAGCCAGAGCCGAAGGCTTGGCTGGGGGTGAAGGGGCGCGGCTGTATGATCAGGATTCTTCTGCTGTTCGATGTACTGCTTGAGGACCGACAACGACGCCCGCCGCACCCTTCTTGCGGACCGGTTGGCAAAAAAGAGCTGTCCGGACGTGAGCGGCGGGGGTCCGCCGCGACGCGAGCTCAAGCCGCAGCCCCGCGATGCTGGCCGGTGGCATCTTGGGTCCGGAAACGGCGTGGGCCGTGAGGCCGAAGCTGCATTTGGAGCCGCGTCCGGCAGGCCGCACCGAGTACAACCGCTTCGGAATCAAACACGCGTGCGCTTAATGCTCCGCACACACTCCGCGGCGCGGGAATGAATGCCGGGGTACGTCGCGCTATTTGATCGCACCAACGAGGCTGATTCACCTTCCATGCCAAAGACAAACGACGTAGTGTGCGGAGCGCTCCGCTAACGCGGTCGCCGCACCCTCGCCGGCCGTTCAACAAAACCCGGAAAGGCTGACCCGGAGCACAGTTGGCCGAGGCGTGATGGACCATAATTGGTTTACGCAGTCGTCAGTTCAGGGAGGACTTCCACATGAAGCGGATCGCCATCGCGGTTCTGGCGGGCAGCACCGTGCTTTTTGCCGGAGTGGCCAACGCCCAGCAGCAGGTTGATTTTTCAAAGGTCGAGATCAAGGCCACCGATCTCGGCAACAAGACCTATATGCTCGAGGGGCAGGGCGGCAATATCACCGTCGCGGTGGGCACCGACGGCATTATCATGGTGGACACGCAGTTCGCGCCGCTCCACGACAAGATCAAAGCCGCGATCGAGAAAATCTCGCCGCTGCCGATCAAATACGTGATCAATACGCACTTCCATGGCGATCATACCGGGGGAAACGCGGCCTTCCACAAGGACGGCGCGACCATCGTGGCACAGGACAATATCCGCATTCGCCTCATCGCCGGCAGCACCAACGGTCTGACCGGGCAGAGGTCCCAACCCCAGCCTGCCGATGCGATCCCGACCGACACTTACCTCGGCGGCGGCAAGAAGGTCGAAGTCGGCGGCCGCGTCGCTGAGGTCAACCACGTCACCAACGCCCATACCGACGGCGACAGCTGGATCTATTTCCGCGACGCAAATGTGCTTGCCACCGGCGACGTCTTCACCCGGAACTATCCCAATCTTGACTGGGGCAGCGGCGGCAGCATCAATGGCATGATCAACGCCGTCAACGTGTTCCTTAAGGCGATCAACGACAACACCAAGATCGTGCCCGGTCATGGCGCGCTCGCCACTAAGGCCAACCTTGAAGAATACCGGGACATGCTGGTCACGGCACGTGACCGCATCCGCAAATTGCGCGAGGAGGGCAAGAGCGAGCAGGAAGTGGTGGCCGCGAAGCCATTGGCCGATCTCGACGCGAAATGGGCATCGAGGGCAAACCCGCAGGGCGCAATCAACTTCGTGCGGAACGTGTACAATTCGTTCACTCGGGCATAACGGCATTTGACCGAGAACCGACGATACATCGCCGTGGCGGCCTCCGGCTGACCACGGCGGTCCATGCAACGTTCCGCCATCCGCTACTGTGTATCGATTCGCCGCCCGACGCCGGCGCCCTTGGAGTCTCAGTGGCGCCGACACCGGTCAGCCACGCTGCTTTGAAAAAACAGGGCTGGCGACAGGTCCGCGCTGCACGTTTGAAAGCGATCGCTACGGCGGCTATCGGGATCCGACCCGCGCAGAAATCCAGCCCGGCGTAACTCGGGTTACTGGGGTGCTGCGGCCATCGTCAGCGGCCGCGTGGCGCCCGAGCATGGAGTATGGTGGAACTATCCCGTTTGGGGACAAGGCTGAGGAGTATGCGAATGTTCAAAAAGTCTTGGCTGTGGAGCGCAACCCTGATCGCCGCGCTTGCGGCTGGCAGCACCCCGCGTGCGATGGCGGCAGAAAACGCCGCCATCCCGAATCTCGCATCGGCGGACTTTGGCTGGCTGCTTCAAGGCGGCATCGATTTCCGCCCCATTCCCGGGAAGGTCCCGCCGATTAGTTTCGACCCAGCCTATCCCCAGCGGCCGGGTAATCAGCGTGGCGTGATGGAGCGCATGTCCGACGCCGAGAACCCAAATCTGAAGCCTTGGGCCCAGCAGCTGATGGGCAAGTACAATCAAGATGTGTTGGACGGTCACCGGGCTTTCTCCTCCCAATCCCGCTGCTGGCCCGGCGGCACACCAGGCCAATTGCTTTTCCCGGCTGAGCCCGTCTACTTCGTCCAAACTCCGAAGGAGGTGTGGATCATTTGGCAGCGCCAGCAAGAGGTGCGCCGTATTTATTTGAACGTGCCGCATTTGGACAATCCGAAACCTTCCTGGTTCGGGGAATCGGTTGGCCATTACGAGAATGGCCAGTTGGTCGTGGACACCGCCGGCTTTCTCGACAAACAGGAATTCGACTTCGTGGACAATTGGCGCACACCGCACACCAAGGATATGCACGTCGTGGAGCGGTTTAGG
>JASHRR010000254.1 GCA_030037185.1 Xanthobacteraceae bacterium
GTACGATGCGAGAACGTGGCGAAGATGGCGCTCGCCAACGACGACGACGTGATCAAGACATTCCCGTCGGATCGAGCCGATCAGCCTCTCCGCGTATCCGTTCTGCCAAGGCGACCGCGCCGAGACCGGTCGGTCGCGAATGCCCATGGCCCGGATGCGCCGGATGAAGGCAGCGCCATACGCGCCGTCGCGGTCGCGGATCAAGTAGCTTGGAGGCTCGTCCCAGCCGCATGGATATTCCTCGCAGCGCGGGTATAAACGAAATGATCAATGCTTATTTTGGCGATGAGTGGCACACGCGGGATCTTCGGGCAGACAGAGGCTTCCAGCTTGTACTAAAAGGCCAGATGGTCGTCACCGATCAGGACATTGTGACGCCCGACGAAATGCAGCGGAGTCCCCGGCGCGACAAAAGTCCCGTAATCCTGCGCGTTTTGTCGGTTCACGGTGCTGCGCGAACCCCGTTTCTCGGCAGCCGCCTCACCAGCTACCAGAGCGGCTGTCGCCCATACCGCCCCATTTGCCCGGTAGGGCGCCCAATCTAGATACGCGAGAAACGAGCAACCAACTCGCTTTGTCGGTGCGCGCCAGCCTTTGCAAAGATGCCTTGAGCTGATTGCGTGCCGTAACCTTGGAAATTCCCAGTTCTTCCGCCACTCGCTCCGGATTGAGACCTCCGCGATGATCGAGGCTAATCGTGCTTCCGCCGGGGTTAGCCCAAAGGCTCTTGCGAGCAACGCCGCTTTTGACCCCGGCCTGGGTTCGACGGCTGTAAGCGTGAGAAGCGCCCGCGCGTTTTGCGTGCCCTGCTAGGGGCGGCCTTGGCGGGGGGCTTACGCGGTGTCCCCTAGCGAGCCTGTCCGCAATCCAGCCCACTTTGGCGCAAGTTCGGTCGCCGGCTTCCGCTATCGTGTCGGCGTCACGCTCGATCACTGCGTCCAGGTTCCTCCCAGACGGCGTCGAGGGTGATCGCGGAACTTGCGTAATTCTCCCCATGAATCGCATGTGGTTCTTGAGCATTGCCTGTTGCCTGCGCACACACCCGCCTGATCCGGCTCGGACGAAAATATTTGCAGGCACCTGGCCCTCTTCGCAGCTGCACTTATGTTGCAAGCGTCGCGGGAGGAGTTTGACAGTTGGTCATTTTGACCGTCTGGAGCCCAACGTGGCGCTGTTTGTTGACCTGCCCGGCAACCTGAACAGACAGCGTGCGAGTCAAGCCGTCGGCTTTGCCGCAGTGGCGATTGCCGTTGCAGTGCTCATCGGCTGGCGGGCCGGACTGCCCCTACTGACGCGCTGGGGTTCTGGATACTCGGCCGGGCCGTTTGCGGTACCTATGCTCGCGGCCTTCGGCCTCGCGCTCGTGTACCCCGGCAAGGACTCACGCTTCGCGTTCGCGGTCGGCCTCGCTGGGATCGCCTACGCCGCGGTTGGTCTGGTCCTGGTGCTCTTCAACATCGAGCTTGGCATCGAGCGCTGGCTGGCACCGCGGGCTCCGTTAGCGGCTTCCTTCCGGGTAACAACCGCGGGGATGTTGGCGTTTGGACTTGCGGCCGGCGCGCTCGCACTAAGCCGTTTCGAGCGGCATCGCCTCGCAGCTACCGTGCTCGCCAGCATCGTCGGCGGAATTACGGCGTTCGCCCTGCTCGGCTACCTAAGCGGCATGGACACCCTCTACGGGTCGGCGGCTGTCAACTCGCCTTCGTTGCCGGCCGCAGTTGGCCTGCTCTGTGTGGCCGTTGCGATCATCCTGCGGATCGGAACGATGCCCATGCTCCGCAGGTCCCGGCCGTTGTGGCACCTGTTAGTCATGCTTGGATTTGCGATCGTTGCACCGCTTCTGTTGTTCGTCGCATATGCGGCATTTCGGATCGCCGACGCGCAACTCGACGACGTTCAGGAAGACCTGACGATGGAGGCGCGTACTTTGTCAGCGGACGTCGACCAGGAGATCGTCGGCGAGATCGAGAGATTACAGGCGCTGGCCACCTCACCGTCGCTTCGACAAGGCGACTTCGCCGGGTTCCAGCGCCAGGCCAAAGCCTCGCTAGCCCTGCGTCAAAGCGGCAACATCGTGCTCATTGGTCGCAACATGCAGCAACTCGTCAATACCATGGTGCCATTCGGCAAGCCCCTGCCAAAGACCGCTGTTCCGGAAGTTGTCGAGAAAGCTATGGAGACGGGTCAGCCGCAGATAACAGGCATCTTCTTGGCCCCGGTCCGCAAGCAGCTTTTGATCGGCATTATCGTGCCCGTGGAGATCGACGGCGAAAGACGATACGCCCTCGGAAGATCGCCAGATCAGAACGTTCTAGCCCGCCTGGTTGCAACAAACAAACTACCGACAGGTTGGCAGGCAGTAATCTCCGACACTACGCATCACATTATTGCGCGATCCGACAGGCCGGATGCGTTCCTCGGGCAGGAGCTTTCGCCGGCGCAGTGGCATGGCGCAGGCCCCGATAGCGTATTCGAGTTCATGGACTCCGAAGGGCGGTCTTCGCTGGAGGCATCCGCGACGTCGGAATTGACCGGCTGGCAAACCACCACATGGGCGCCTAAGGCTCTACTCGAGGCTCCGGTTCGGGCACTGTGGTGGACCCTCGGTGTCTTCGCATTGCTGGCGGTTGCGCTGGTGAACGCTTTGGCCTTATGGCTGGGCGGGATTATCGCGCACTCTGTCAATCGCGCGGCTCACGCTGCAATTGCATTGGGAGAAGGCGGACCGATACCACCGAGCGGCCCCCCCATCACCGAGGTCGACACGCTAATGGCGGAGCTCCGAGGGGCCGCTGCTAGGCGGCAGGCTGCCGATGATTTGCTACGCAACAGCGAGCGGCAAATGCGCCTTGTTACCGACAACGCCCCGGTCGGGATCGTGCACCTAGATGCGGAACTCCGCTACAAGTTTCTCAACAGGTACCAGGCGGAGCGGCTCAAGGCGCGGCTTGGTCTCACGCCCGAGCAAGTGATTGGCAAACGTCTCCCCGAGGTAGTCGGCGATAAGCTTTTCGCGATAATCGAGCCTTACGCCCGCGAGTGCCTCGCCGGCAAGGAGGTCGAGTTCCAGGCCGAAATAGCGTACCAGGCAGGTCAGCCGCAATTCTTACAATATCGCTTCGAACCCGAGTGGAAGGATGGCAAAGTCGTCGGGCTGGTCTCGGCAGGCACCAACATTACGGGGCTCAAACGCATCGAAATCGCTCTCCGCGAAAGCGAAGCAACGTTTCGAGCCATGTTCGACGAGAGCAGCGTAGGAAAGATCGAAATCATTCCCGAGCACGGCCGTTTCCTTCGCGCCAATGCAGCGTTTTGCGAGTTCGTGGGCTATAGTGAGGAGGAATTGCGCGATCTGACGGTATGGGACATCACGCATCACGAGGAGCGCGAGCGCGACCGCGAGCCAGTCCGACGCCTGATCAGCGGAGAATCACCCCGTTTCGACGTGGAAAAGCGTTATATTCGCAAAGACGGAACCCCGGTTTGGGCGCGCACGACCGTGAACCTCATCCGCGACAAGTCCGGCTACCCCGTGCGCAACTTTGCTGTGATCCAGGACATCAATGAGCGCAAGCGGGCAGAAGAGGACCTGAAGGCAAGCAAGGATCGC
>JASHRR010000255.1 GCA_030037185.1 Xanthobacteraceae bacterium
TTTCCCTGGTACCGGCCCTATGCGTGGGACATCCCGCTGAGCCCACTCGAACAGGCCAACGTGAAATTGGTTCAATCTGTCGAGCAAACTGCTACCAGACCGGATTCGCGAACGTGGCTAGGTCCGCCGATGTGACGCCACGCTCTCCCGCGCATGACGGCCCCGATGCCGTGCCGGGACGCCCTTCGCCAACTTCTTCCGCGACCGCAAGAAGCCCCCAAGCAGCTGAATTTCGCTATCCCAAGTTCCAGAAAAAAGCGTTGAGTGAGAGTTTCGCACTTGGGTCGGCCAGTCAGTTGTGTAGGCATCGCGGGCTATCACGCAGGCGCGGTCAAAATAGGCAATCGGCTGCGGCGTGGTGGCGGTCACCAAATCATCCAAACGCGTGTAAGATTTGCTGAGGAAATTCGAGATGGCCGCAAAAGGCAAAACTTATCGTCCCGTATACCCATCATCAGCCAACGACGGATCGCCTCGCAGAATGAGCTGGGTGATCGAAAGGGCTACTATAAGTAGGTCCTTCAGAGCGTAATGGCTAACGGTCTTGTGCACCAGTGATGGCCTCTGCGAGGTCAGCAACAGCGCTCCTCTTCGGAATCGAGCGCCCTCGCGAGCTCCGACAGCGCGCGGCGGCTCATCTCCCTCTAACCCAACTTCCAGTGCTTTCTCAGTGATTTTGACCTAATCAGGCTGTCCGCTTGGGCGAACGCATTGAAATTGCTGGAGTGGTGGCGGTAATTTCGCTGAAATTCCGAGAATAGTGACTAAACAAATACTATTTTACTGTTGTCTCGCGCTAATCGTTGTGACTCGTGATGCAACCTGTATATCCGCAAATTGATTCGCGCTTACAAGACAATAGTGACTAACTCGCGATCTAACTCATTGATATAGAACGACTCTGCTCTTAAAAAACTGGAAGTTGGGCTAGACCGCAGCCTCGCGCCCTTTGTGCGCGATTAAGTGCCGGAGGCAGTCCCTCCCCGTCGGTTCCAGCCGACAAGTGGCGCAGCCGCCTGCTCAGGCGTTGAGACGCGCTTATTGCTGGATTTATCCCGGTGATGAATGAGGACGAGCAGATCGTTGCCTTGGCTTGGCTCGACCGTGATTCAAGATAGCACGCTCGAAGACGGCCCACCATAGGAAGGAGCGTTTTGACATCGCCCCTCCCGTGTCGCGCTCAAGTCGCGGCGACTTGCCAGCACTCAGTGGTAATCGTTGAAAACAAACGAGAATATGTTGCATTTGGACGCGACATAGAAAAGGCTACCGCGAGAGTGGCCCAGACACCAAAACAGCAATAATTTCAGGGTGGTGGGGGAGGTAGGACTCGAACCTACGAAGGCTTAGCCAGCGGATTTACAGTCCGCCCCCTTTGCCGCTCGGGACACTCCCCCCAAGCCGGCTGTAACTAAGACACTGCAAGGGGTTAGGCAAGTGCTCCTTTGTCGGTTGGGTTATCATTCTGAACGATTTTCCGGGCGTCATTCTGAAAGCCTGTTCCGTTGTGTCCGTGGCGTCGAGGGCCAGCGGCGCCAGTGCAGCCTTCATGTGCGCGCACCGCTTGCGGGTCGCCGGCAAGGCGCGGGGGGTTGGGCTAGGGTACGCTTAGCGTAGCCCGCATAGGCTGCGTGCGTCCGGTGCCCCGAAAGCGCCCGCCCTTGCCCGTCCGTCAATTCAGCCTCCTCAAGCTCCGTCATGCCGCCATGCCGGCAAGCGCTGAGGGTGAACGTTGCCGGTAGCCTCAGCTGTCCCGCAGGCGATGAACGAGCCTTGCCGCCTCTTTCGGCTCGTAAGGCACCGTCGAGCCGTCGCCCTTCGACCTCAGGATCGTGGGAACGCCGCGGCGCGGGAGGTCTTGTGATGGATGATCCGAATTGCGGTGGGGGCGTCCTTCGGCCGATAGTCCGGCTTTGCCGGACGGCTGATCGGGTCGATCCGCCGCGAGTGCTCGTTTTCGGCCCATCCACGCCGAATCCTGCGATGCTACGCGCGCTATTACAACGACGTCAGAACGCATCGATCATTGGATAAAGATGCGCCGAGCTAGGCGGACTCCCACTATGCCCGGGTTTAGGTTCTCGGCACACACACCATCTGCTCCAGGCAAAGTGTGCAACTGTTGCACACTCTTGGTCGATCAGACCGCTGCGGCCTCCACGCTGTAGCCGAACTTCTTTCGGATACGGTAGAGGCCTGTGGGGCACAAGAACCTTTAACGCACCACCCGATACCGAACCGCCGCCGAACCGCTTCAAGGATTTCTAGCGGTAGAGACGCGCAGGAACGTCGGTGCACCTCACCTGCTGCTCCATTTCGACGGTCTTCTCGCCGAACACTCGGCATCGCTCATCGCTAGCTCACAGCCCAAGGTCGCTCAGAGAAGGGTGATCGTCGGGCCGGCGACCGAGTGGCCAATGATATTTGCGATCGCTTGCCTTGATAGGAAGATCATTGATGCTCGCAATCCGAAGCCGCATCAGGCCATGCTCATCGAATTCCCAGTTTTCGTTACCGTAGCTACGGAACCAATTTCCGCTGTCGTCATGACATTCATAGGCAAAACGTACCGCGATGCGGTTCTCGCGAAAAACCCAAAGCTCCTTGATCAGGCGGTAATCGAGTTCCCGGCTCCACTTGCGCGTCAGGAACGCTTCGATCTTTTCGCGGCCTTGCAGGAATTCTGCGCGGTTGCGCCACCGGCTGTCCGGTGTGTAGGCAAGGACGACATGCGCAGGATTGCGCGTATTCCATGCATCTTCCGCCATACGCACTTTCTGTGCGGCGGTTTCATCTGTGAACGGCGGAAGGGGCGGGCGCATCGGACTGTCCTCGGTCAATGTTGCAAGGTAAACGCCCATGAGCGGCGTCACGCGCTGGCAGCGATAAGCGAATACTCCCGCCGCCAACGAAATCGTCAAGGAAAAGGATTTCTGCCGATTGCGATCGCGGCCCCAATCCAGCGCTGCTATTGCAACCTGCCGGCGGCGTTGGCAATGCTGCACTCACGTTCGCTCCCTAATGGGTTCCCAAACGGCAGAAATGGGCACAGCAAACAGGGGAGGCCGGCGACAGGCGCGCGCTCTCGGGTTCACCTCTTGAACGCACCAGCCGCGAGCACTCAACCGGCAGCATTTATGCCGGCCTCGAAAAAGGGCAAATCGCGCCAAGGCGAGCTGACCAAAGAGCGCGGCGGCAAACGCAAGCTCCATTTCACGATCACCGCATCCGGCCAGGAATAGTTGACGCAATCGCAGGCGATCCCCTCATTAAGACGCGGTCTTTGGTGGAGGGCGCGGCGGTGTAAAGAAGTACGCAGCGGTCAATGTCGTGCCCTCCAAGGGGATCACCATCACCCGAACACGGCCCGGGCTTGGGAGTCGGCGGTCTACAGTAGATGAATAAAACCCCTGCCGAGCGAAGGTTTGGCAGCGTTATTTTGGACTCGTCATCGGCTTCCAGCCGATCGGCGAGTCCAGGAGCAGCGGCGTCTTTTGTCAGGCCGCGGCTCTCGCAGCCTTCGCTTCCTCCGGCTCGACCCACACGCCAAAGCCGACGGCAAGCCGGTTCCATCCGTTGATGACATTGATCATCAATGTGAGCTTCACCTGTTCCTCTTCCGTGAATTGTGCCTTCAGGGCGTCGTAAGCCACGCTGTGTGTATGGTGGTCTTGCGAAAGCCGCGTCAGCGCTTCGGTCCACCCCAGCGCCGCGCGCTCGCGGTTTGTGTAGCACGGAGCCTCGCGCCACGCCGACAGCAGGTAGATCCGCTGTTCCGTCTCGCCTTTGGCTCGCGCCTCGACGGTGTGCATATTGATGCAATTGGCACATCCGTTGATCTGCGAGGCACGGATGTCCACAAGCTCGATCAGGCTCGGTTCAAGGCTCGCGGCGATCTCCATCGACATCCTTGTCCATATCTTCATCAGCTGCGGCGCGGCGGCAAAGAGATTCAGTTTGGTCGTCGTCATGGTTCCAGTCCTTTCTTTGGGTTCCGGCGTGATGACGAGACAGAACAGTCGATTGTGACATCGAGCCAAAAAAATCTCCCATAGGGTTCATGAGCTGCAGCCACTGTTTTGAGGCTCCGATTCTCGATGAACAAACGAGCGGAACGCCCGCCCCAACCAATTTTCTGTGTCTGCCGCAGGAGCTGCCAGCGGATGCGACTCGTGGCAGCGTCAACTTCCTGGAGCCCGCCCTTCCGTCACGCGCGAACGGCGATCGGCCGTTCAACAGTAAGCAGGATGCAACTGCAGGCCGCGCCGGCCAAAAAGGCACGGGTGGCGCGCGCCGGATTTTGATGGATATAGCAACGGGTCTGCCCCCTGCCGGGACCCAGGGTAGGCCCGCCGGCGTGGCGGCCGCGAGGGGACCGCCACGGCGGAGCCGGCTTTATGGCTGATCACGGCGGTCGGGAACTTAAAACGCCCGGTTCCGACGTTTATGCCGGTCCTGCATTGTCCTCGCGCGCCTCAGCACTGAACCCGTTCCGCCTAGGCCGGTGTCGGGCTGCTTCGCAGGTCTTCGATTAGCACCGGGGCGGCCACCTGAAGCACGAGGGCAGAGCCGTCTTGGCGCGAGAACGCAGCACCGTTTGCTGATGCTTCCCCCCGTCAACGTCGACGGCTCTTTCGATGCGTCATCCTCAACGCCGCTCAGCAACCTCGCGAACCCACACTGGGGCCGCTCGCATGAGCGAGCCGCCTTTGGGTTGCGGCTCCACGGCTCATACACGGTGTTGACAGTAGGGGCCAATGGCGCGATCGATTTCTTGAATCGATATCTTTAAAGGACGCATGCGGCGAGAATCACGCAAGCTGGAATTGAAGAAAGACGCCGTTGTTTTTGGCAGCCACCCAGGACGAACGCGTGGCCACGACGGCGCTTGAGCGTTTCCACTGCGCACGGACGCGCAGGTGTAGCACATGCCGGGAGCGCTTCGTGGTCAACCACAAAGCATCATCGGCGCCCTGAAAACCGCCTCCTAACCCGTTGATCTGGAAGGGTCGGATTGGCCCATTTTCAGCAGTTGCGCCGAAAGCACCGGAACGGGCTGGACAAGTCCCGCTTTGTCGGTTCCCTCATCATTTCTAAACAATTTTCGTGTCTACTGTGTGTGTCCGCTCCGCGCCGACCCAACCGCGAATGGGCCACAAATTGCACAGATCGGCCAATCTGTCGCAATGACGTGTTCGAACTTGACGGGAACGCGTCCAAGCGTGATCACGTCGCATTACCATCTCTATGGAGTAGACTGACGCCAACACGGGTCTAACGTCCTGCGGCGGCGGTTGCCCCTCCGAAGAACAATCTCACACTGGTTGCAATGACCCTGCCGGACCTTCTTGATCCCGACCATTTTGCCCTGTTCTTGGATTTCGATGGCACGCTTGTGGCCATCGCCAATCGGCCGGACGAGGTGCGATTGGACCCCAAGACACAGGAGGCTCTGGGCCAACTCAACGAACAGTTGGCCGGCGCGCTCGCGATCATTACCGGCCGCGAAATAGCCGCGGTCGATCGCTTTCTGGAGCCGCTGCGCCTTTCGATTGCCGGCGTTCACGGCCTCATGCGGCGCGATGCGCAAGGCAAAACCTATGCATCGGCGTTCGATTCAAGGCTGCCGGCCGCGATCGAACAGGCGGTGCGTCCTCTGCTGGCCAAGCATCCGGGCCTGCTCGTGGAGCGTAAGTACGGTGCGCTCGCGCTCCACTATCGTGCGCACCCGGAACTCGAACAGGCAAGCATCGAAGCGATAGAGAACGCCGTCGGCGAACTCCAGGCGATCGAGATCAAGCGCGGTAAGATGGTTGTCGAGGTGAAGGCGATTGGCGGCGACAAGGGGGCGGCGGTTGCGGATTTCCTCAAAGAGAAGCCATTCGCAGGGCGGCGGCCGGTGTTCGCCGGCGATGACGTGAGTGACGAGGATGCCTTTGCTGTGGTGAATGCCAGGGATGGCATCTCGATCAAGATCGGCCCGGGAACCACGAGGGCCAGCTTCCGGGCAGCCGGAACCGCGGAGTTCCTCGAATGGCTGCGGCGATTGCCGGCGCAACTCGCAGGATAAGGACATTGCGCAATCTCGAACTTGGCCTCATCGGTAACTGTTCCGTCAGCGCGTTGATCGATAGACAAGGGCAGATCGTGTGGTGCTGCCTGCCGCGCTTCGACGGCGATCCTGTTTTCCACGCTCTGCTCGGCGCGCCTCAGTCGGCACCGGAGGACGGAGCCTTCGCCGTCGAGATCGAAAACCAAACCGGCGGCGGTCAGGCCTATGTCGACAATACAGCGATCCTCAAGACGACATTGCGGGCGGAAGGCGGCGCGGTCGAGATCACTGATTTCTGTCCCCGGTTCTATGTCCGCGACCGCGTATTCCGGCCGCAGATGCTGATCCGTCAGGTCGTGCCGATCGAGGGTAATCCGCGGGTGCGAATCCGGGTCCGCCCCCGTTTCGACTACGGGTCCCGTGCCCCGACCATTACCTACGGCTCCAATCACATCCGCTACGTCGGCGAAAAGCTGACGCTGCGCCTCACAACGGACGCCCCAATTGACTATGTGATAGAAGAGACTGCGTTCAAGGTCACTGAGCCCATCCACCTGGTCCTGGGGCCGGACGAGACGCTCGCTGAAGGCCCGGCAGAAGCTGCCCACGTATTTCGCGAGAATACGGTGAATTACTGGCGCGGCTGGACGCATCGCCTCGCGCTGCCGCTGGAATGGCAGGATGCGGTGATCCGCGCCGCCATCACGCTTAAGATGTGCGCTTACGAGCCAACCGGCGCCATCGTGGCCGCCATGACCACCAGCATCCCGGAAGCGCCCCACAGCGTTCGCAATTGGGACTACCGCTATTGCTGGGTACGCGACGCCTTCTTTGTCCTGCGCGCGCTCAACAGCCTTTCCGCCGTCAGGACCATGGAAAACTATTTCCGCTGGCTGATGAACATCGTCGATGATGCGTTGGGGGGCCACATCCAGCCCGTATACGGGATCGCGCTGGAGAGGCGGTTGACAGAGCGCACGATCCGCGACCTCCCAGGATACCGCGGGATGGGGCCGGTGCGCGTTGGCAATCAGGCCCACGAGCATTTCCAGAACGACACCTATGGCAGTCTCGTTCTCGGGGCGGCGCCCGTATTTTTCGATTCGCGGCTGTTCATGACCGCCGGGCCCGCCGATTTCTCCCAGCTCGAGGTTCTCGGCGAGCGCGCCTTCTACCTCCACGACAAACCCGATGCCGGCGTGTGGGAGCTGAGGTCGCGGGCGCGTGTCCATACATCGTCGAGCCTGATGTGCTGGGCGGCGTGCGACCGCCTGGCGAAGATTGCGACGCGTCTCCAACAGCCGCAGCGGGCAGCCCTTTGGGCCGAGCGCGCCCAGACCATTCGTGATGTGATCCTCTCGCGTGCGTGGTCGGACAAACGACGGGCCTTCGTCGAAAGCTTCGAAGGCACTCATATGGATGCCAGCGTACTGCTGATGGGTGAAGTCGGCTTCCTGCCGCCCGACGATCCGCGACTTGTGGCCACTGTCGAGCGAGTCCAGGAAGTCCTGGGTGCGGGTCCGCATCTATTGCGCTACGAAGAGGCCGACGACTTCGGCACCCCCGAGACCGCCTTCAACATCTGCGCCTTCTGGCGTCTTGACGCCCTGACGAGAATCGGCGCCCGTGAGCAGGCTCGCGAGAAATTCGAAGAGCTGCTGCGGGCACGCAATCATCTCGGGTTGATGTCGGAGGACACGGATCCCTGCACTGGCGAGGCCTGGGGCAACTTTCCGCAGACCTACTCGATGGTCGGCATCATTAATGGCGCCATGCGCCTGTCGCGTCCGTGGGACGCGGTGGTATAAGCGTTATCATCCCACCTGTGTGCGGCGAGAGCCGGAACAATACGCATCGCACCTCCACCGTGCGTTCACGACGGCAACCGCCTGCCTGCGCGGCTGGTTCGAGACGCCTGGTGCCGATCAGGAGCGCGGACTCGATATCCCCCTTATTACTGCATTACTATTGCTCAGGCAGCCGCGCCAACCTTTCCAGGCGCTCCGGCGCTTCGCTGGAACCCAGCTCTTTCGCCTTTTCGTACCAAGTCGCAGCCATCGCGGAGTCCGCCGTTATTCCCCCTCTGGCATTCAATTTGCCGACCACCAAAGGATCGTAGGTTTCGGCGAGCGCAAAGGCCGCCATTGCTGAGCCCGCCTCCGCCGCGCGCTGGTACATCAGCCTGGCAGCGGCATAATCCCTATTGGCCATGAGTTCGCCACCGGACTTGATCATCACCGCGATTTCTTCGGCATCGTGCTGTCGAGATGGAGGCTGGGCGGGTGCAACCAGGTTTTTGCCCGACCATTCCAATTGGAGATCCTTGTGATCCGCGACGCTGTCATCAGCGAGACGCAATTCCAAGCTGAGAGCCATGGCGCCGACAAAGCCGCGAGGCGGGGAGATGACCACCCGCTTAAGTTCCTCGACCGACAGGCGCCAGGTATCCGGCGCCACCTGCGTGCCAGCCGATAGCGTCGATCCGGGCGCGAGCCGACCGATCACCACAGCTGCGTTCGCGCCTGCATCCGCAGCCGAGATCGTCAACCTCGCGGCCTCGCCCACCAGCAGCGGCCGTACCTCACCGACCGTGAGCTGCCGGGACTGAGCTTGCGGCCACGCGGCCGCGGGCTTCCCCTCATTGGAGGATGGCAGCGCTATTTCCTTCGCGGTCGCGGCAGATGTCAGCACCTGCGGAGACTGAGGAGCCGCCGGCGCTGCATTGACGACCGCTGGGCCGGTGGATATGTCCGTCGGCCTTTCGGCTGAAAGACCCACACCCGGCTGTCTGGCTGGCGAATCGGAATCGAGGCCAGGGTTGGGGTATGCGGCTGGCACCGATCTATTCGATGACCCCTGTTGACCGGATTGCCCAGAGCGGGATGCAAGCTGCGGCGGCGCCGACGTCGGAACGGAACCCAATCGGTAGCCGAGGAGGCCGACCGCCGCCACCACAACCACGGCTGCGAGGCGGCCGTATCCCGGACCGGAAGGGGTGCGCGGCGGCTCCGGAAGCCGGTCGGGCGCCAGCGCTAACCTGTTGCGCAACTCAACGGCGGCGATATCGCCGGCGAATGCCCCGCGTTGCCTCGGCCGTCTCCACGGCGGTTCCGGATCGGACGTTGCGCTCCATGCAGCGTCGCGTTTCATCGACGCACCGTGCCGGGCAGAGCCCGCGTCCGACGGCACGCCTGCCGGATCTGGAGCGGGTTCGGGATATCGAACCTTCTTCGGCGCATAGTTCAACGGCCCGTCTTTCGACGACCCCTCATCGGACTCTCGAGCCGGCACACTCATAATCCCCTCCCCCGGCTGTCTGGTGCTGGTTGGAATGCGACTTAAATCCGGCTAGGCATCAGAACCTCCCCGGCCGTGCATCAGAGTCTCCGCGGCTGGGCAATCAGATGGGTGTAGTAGTCGTCGAAGATTCTCAATTCGCGCCGGCGTGAGCCGAAATGGACCGAGCCTGCAGGGGAGACGCCACGGATTGGAACGCATCCCGAATGGCGCCATCGGACACTCAATCAGGGCAACACGAAGCACCCGGAGCGTCCTCGCCCTTTCGACCAACACCTTCGCAAACGCAAGCGCGACCGACATCGCCCCTTTAGCAGCCGCAAGCGACCAGGTTCGCACCTCCCTGGTTGCATGATCTCAAAACGCGTGGCGCGTTGTTTGACCGCATTGTGACTTTTTTTCGGTAGCGCCAGAGGCTCGCCGCCTCAAGCTGTCGATGGCGCATCTGGCGCTCCCGAGAGCGCAAGAAAAACGCGATCGGCCGCAAAAAAAGCCCCGCGAAGCGCGGGGCGGAAGTCCAGGGAGGAAAACTCCGTCAAAGCAGCACAAGGAACATACCTCAAGTGGCTCTGCCAGTGGTTGCAGATTTACCACACACGGACTGAAAATTTGACATGGTAAAAACAAGATCCCGCTGGTGCATAGCGGCGCAATGGGCGAAGGCGCAACGGGGTCGGCGCATTACGCCATCACAGGTCCCGAGTGGAGGGTGGCCCGAAGCACCGCTTGGAGCGCCTGATCGGGCTGCTAGTCACCCAAACCGCGGCCTGAAACCCTTCTCCACCGCTTCAATATATCCGGCGAACGGCGCGCCGACATGGCCCGGCAGCACCAGTGCGCCCGTGGACGCGGCGAGCTCAAGGACCATGCGGCGGCTTTGCCGCGCCTCTTGCGCATCGCAGTTCTTCGGGAAATTCCAGTGCGGGTAGTAGACCTGCAGCAGATGGTGGAACACGTCGCCAATGAAAAGCGCGCGGTCGCCGCCGCTTTCGAGCCGGAACACGACATGACCGGCCGAGTGCCCCGGCGCCGGGATGATGTCCAGACATTCGTCGAGCCGGTGTGACCCGGTGACGAGCTCAGCGCGCCCGCTTTCGACGATCGGCAGCACGCATTCCCGGAATGTGCCGAATTCCACCGGCTCTGTTTGGTCAGCATCGGCGTCGAGCTCGCGGTAGTACTCGAAGTCCCGCTTGGAGATGACGTAGCGGGCGTTCGGGAACGTCGGCACCCAGGTGCCGTCGCGCAACTGGGTGTTCCAGCCGACATGATCGTGATGGAGATGGGTACACATCACGTAGTCGATGTCCTGGGGCCGCGCGCCGGCAGCGGCAAGGCGATCGAGGTAGGGCGCATTGAGCATGTTCCAGAACGGCCGCGTCGGCCGCGGCTTGTCGTTGCCGCAACAGCAGTCGATGAGAATCTTCTTGCCGCCGATCTGAACGAGCCAGCTGTGGACGCTGAGCTTGATGAGGTCCTTTTCGGCGTCGTAATGATTTGGTGCCATCCAATGCGCATGGGCGGCGGCAATCGCGGCGTCATATTCAGGAAAAATATCGCGCGGACGGTAGACCGGCAGGTAGGTTTCCTCGATACGCGAGATGCTCGCTGTGCCGATCGAAAATACTGACATGCGCTTCCTCGCATTCTGTGCCGGGGCATCGCTGATTGGAGCCGATGTCCGGGCGTGGTCGCCGGGCTTGTCCCGGCGACCCCGAAATTTAAGTTATGGAGCCAAAATAATCGAGGTGGCCAGGACCGGCCCGGCCACGACCGGAGAGGGAGCTGGATGCAACTCGGCATCAGGAAGCGCCGCGCCATCATAACCGGCGGTGGCAACGGCATCGGATACGAAACCGCATGCCTTCTTCTCGAAGAAGGAGTGCGGGTGATGATCTGCGGCCGCAGCGAGGCAAAACTTAAATATGGCGCGCGAGGCGCTCGCCAACGCGACCGGCGGGGAAATTCACGCAATTCGGGCCGACCTGTCGAAGGAAGCCGAGATCCGCCGATTCGTCGATGCCGCAAAGACGACGCTCGGCGGCGTCGAGATTCTGGTAAACAACGCCGGCACCATGTATTCGGGCCGTTTCGCCGCACTGACGGATGACGCCCTGAAACTCCAGCTCGAAACCAAGCTGTTCGGCTTCATGCGGACGATCCGCCTGGTCCATCCGCTTATGAAGGCGCAGAAATGGGGCCGCATCGTCAACATGATCGGCGGCGCCGGCAAGGAGCCGGATCCCTATATGTTCGGCAGCGGCATGACCAACAGCGCGCTCTTGAACCTGACCAAGTCGCTGTCCACGGAATTCGGCGAAGATAACGTGCTGGTGAACGCCGTATGCCCGGGGTGGGTCGACACCAATCTTTGGCGCATGAATGCGCAGGGGCTGCAGCAGGAACTGGGGGCGGAGTCGGACGATGACGCGCGGCGCATTGCAGCGCGGAAAAATTCGCTTGGCCGCTTCGGTACCCCGGCGGAGCTTGCCAATGCCATCGTGTTCCTGTGCTTGGAGCGCGCGAGCTACATCACGGCTGTCTCGCTCAATCTCGACGGTGGGCGGCTGAAAAGTTTGTGGTAGGCTACCCGCCCAGGCACCAAAGCCGAAGACGTATCATGCCCGCGAGTAGGCCGTTGCCGCATCACGCTGGGCTCATCCGCCCGACGGGCTCGCCCTCTCCCGGCTTGCGGCAAGAGCGTCGGGGGTGAGGGGGCCTGTCTACACGCGGGGGCGGTTGAGAGGTTCAAGCTCGCGCCGGCCCTTGGCGAGCGCCAAGAACGCGCTCATTCCGACCTCTCCCCGCGCGGAGAGGCGCCGCACCGCCCGCAAGGCGTGCAGAGCACCAGATCGCGGAGCGCGAGAATGCAAAGTGTCTTAACGTGGTGCGCGGCGCTGGTGTTTGCGGCGATCCTGGCGACACCCGGCGCCGACGGCCAAACCTCGAGCAGCTGGCCAACCCGGTCGATCCGCATCATCGTGCCTTACCCGCCCGGCGGGCTCTCCGACGTCTTTGCACGGCTGATCGGGGACAAGCTCGCGCGCCGGCTCGGCCAATCGATCGTGATCGACAACCGGCCCGGCGGCAATACAATCATCGGCACCCAGGCCACCGCCCAATCGACGCCTGACGGCTACACGCTGCTTCTCACCAACGGCGCGCTCAGCATCAACCAGAGCCTCGTTGACAATCTGCCCTACGATCTCGACAAGGACCTTGCGCCCGTGATCTGGCTCGGCGAGAGCTACGGCGTCCTTGTCGTCAACGGCAAGGTGCCAGCCAAGACCTTGCCGGAACTCGTCAACCTCGCGAAGGCGCGGCCAGGTAAGCTGACGGTCGGGGTGCCCGGCGCCGGCACCAACTACCGCGTCGCGATAGAGCAGCTCAAAGACATCACCGGCATTGACGTGACGGTGGTGCCCTACAAGGGCAGTGCACCGGCCATCTCCGACGTCGTCGGCGGCCAGATCGACGTCGAGATCGACAGCATCGTTCCGCTCGCTCCGCAAATAAGGGACGGCAAGATCCGCGCACTCGCGGTGCTCACAGCGACCCGCACGCCGGACCTGCCCGAGGTGCCGACCACGGCCGAGGCCGGCTTGCCCGAGCTGGTCCTCTACGGCTACAACGCGATCCTGGCAACGTCCGCGACGCCGCGCCCGATCATCAGGACGATCAATACGGCGGTGAACGATGTACTCGTCGATCCCGACACCATCGCCCGGGGCCGCACGCTCGGCCTGCGCATCGGTGGCGGACCTCCAGAGCAGCTCAAAGACATTATGGATAAGGTGACGGAGATTTATGCCAAGGTTATCAGATCTGCGAATATCAAGCCGGAATGATCTGGGTGCGGTAAGCTCGGACTTGTTTCGAAACGCTTCCATATGCCGCAGAGCATATCGGAAGATGGCCAGAAGTCCAGTAACGATTAACTGTAAGGAAGTACTTGAGTTCTCGAAGCGACAGTTCAAACAGGGCAGGGCCTCGTCAGTAGGGAGTAACTAGCATGTCTAATAAATATACCTCCGAATATGAATATGTCAAAGAACTTGCCGATATGATAGACTTGCTCCCGGACGACAGTGCTTTTAAGCAATACTTGCGAAGGTGCTATGAGAGAATAGAGGCCGGTGAGGCAACTCCCGAACAAATTCAAAATGAATTCAAATCTTATGTAGATAAAGTAAAAGAAGAATTTACCTACAGAGAGGCTACGCGGCATTAGTTAGATAAAAATTGGCTTAATGCCCTGACGGTTTAGAGATAGATTAAAGAGCTGTGAAGGCATAATCACGTCTGTCGCCTATAGGTGTATGGTGTGTGTTCATGAACTACTTCGATCTAAGCCGCTTTCGCGGCTCGAGATGGAGTTTCCGGCCTCACGGGTCCAGGCCGGTTCCCGACCCAAGAGAGCTGGTCTATCGGCCGGCATTCGCAAGAGCTGCGGCTTGATCTCGAGTCGTTGCGAACCCGCACCCGCAATCGTGCTCACATTCGAGCCTCTCTTTTTTGCGAGCCGTTCCGCAGCAAGGGCACGTCCGGGACGAGCGATGCCTGCGCGGGTCCAGCAGAATTATCTGACACCCGGCTTCTTGCACTTTGGTGCACAGGACATTGAGAAACGGCGCAGTGTTCAGGATCGCGCGGGTTCAACCCGGCCTTTTGCTTGACTTTTTTGCCGGGTTTCGACCGTCCCCGTCGGAGGCGGTCATGTTGTTGATCGACAGATCTCGGCAGCAATCAGCCGATGCTTTGCGAGGAGTCTCGCCGTCGTCTGATGGATGTGGTTCTTGCGCCGGTTGGCAATCTTGCGGTGCCGCCGGGCGAGCGCTTTCTTTGCCTTTTGGGCTCGCTTCGAGCGCTCGCCACGCAACGCGTTGGGCAATTCACGCTGCTCGGCCGTGTTTGCGCTGGCGCAACGGCGGCGTCACCCCATTCCTCTCCCCGCGAACACGAAGAGAAAAGCACAGACCACATGCGGTTGCCATGAACGAAGCAACCACGCGCCGCAAACCCGCTACCGCACCGCCTCGATCACCTGGCCGATCTTCGCGAAGATTTCCTCGATCTCGTCCTCGCTCACGATCAGGGGCGGGCTCAGTGCGATGGTGTCGCCGGTGACGCGGATCATCACGCCATGCTCATGGAATGCTTTCTCCATGGCCGCATAGGCGCGCTTGCCGAAACCGTCGGGCTTCGAAGCGAGGTCGATGCCGGCGACGAGCCCGACGGTGCGGATGTCGAGCACGCCGGGAACTCCACGCAGCGCCATGGCGGCGTCCGCGAACTTCGGCTCCAGGGCGCGGGCGCGCTCGAACAGCTTTTCCTTCCGGTAGAGATCGAGCGCCGCAAGTCCGGCTGCGCAGGCAAGCGGATGGGCCGAATAGGTGTAGCCATGGAACAGCTCGATGACATGTTCCGGCCCGCGCATGAACGCGTCGTACACCGGAGCCCGCACGATTGCACCGCCCATCGGCACGGCGCCGGAGGTGATGCCCTTGGCAAAGGTGATGATGTCCGGCACCACGCCGTAGCGTTCCGCCGCGAAGGCAAAGCCGAGCCGTCCGAACCCGGTGATGACCTCATCGAGAATCAAAAGGATGCCGTACTTATCGCAAATCGCCCGCAGCCGGGCCAGATAGCCTTTGGGGGCCGGAAGCACGCCCGCCGAGCCTGCCATCGGCTCCACGATCACCGCCGCGATGGTGGAGGGATCGTGCAGCGCCGCAATCCGTTCGAGATCGTCGGCGAGATGCCCGCCCCATTCAGGCTCGCCCTTGGTGAAAGCCTGGGTCTCGCGGTTGTACGTGTGCGGGAGATGATCGACGCCGGTGAGCAGCGAGCCGAAGAACTTGCGGTTGTTGACGATGCCGCCGACCGAGATGCCGCCGAAGCCGACCCCATGATAGCCGCGCTCGCGGCCGATCAGGCGGGTGCGGGTGCCCTCGCCGCGCACGTGATGATAGGCAAGCGCGATTTTGAGCGCCGTGTCGACGGCCTCCGAGCCGGAATTGCAGAAGAACACGTGATCGAGATCGCCGGCCGCGAGCGCTGCTATTCGGCTGGCGAGCTCGAAAGCATGCGGATGGCCGAACTGGAACGCCGGTGCGTAGTCGAGTTCCTCGGCCTGGCGCTTGATCGCGGCAACGATCTCGTCGCGGCCGTGCCCCGCGTTGCAGCACCACAGGCCGGCGGTGGCATCTAGCACGGCGCGGCCGTCGGCGGCGTAATAGTACATGTCCTTCGCGCCAGTAATCAGCCGCGGCGCCTTCTTGAAGGCGCGGTTCGGCGTGAATGGCATCCAGTAGGCTTCGAGATCGTTGGGGAGGGTAGCGGCGGAAAGTCGGGCTTCGGAAAGGGACATCGGGTCTCCGGACAAGCTCGGCGCGGCGCAGGCAGCGCATTTTCTAAAGGGCTCGATTTAGTACAACGTTTGTGCTCCCAAGCAACCTGTTGGCGCGGCCGGCGAGCCTGAGGGACCATACGCCCTCGCATAACAGCCCGCCTCTAGGTTGCCCCCATGTTCCGGCGTCTGGCCGAGCGCCTTTACCCGAGTGGCCGCGCCAGATCGGGTGGTCTGCCGGTGACGACAATCCACGCCGACGTTCTTGGCAGAACAGGAACCTTTTTGGCACAGGAATTTCGTCCGCGGAACATCGAATTTTAGCAAGTGTCCGCATATCTACAGATTGACGATATCGTGGTTTACCTATTTATAGTTGTTCCAGATCCTGCGACCCGATGTGACGCGCAGTAGCTCTTGAATTGAGCGGAAATCTCCCCCCTTCCCCGGATGGGCCCGATCTTCGCTCGTCGCCTTGCCGGCCGGATATGCGGCTGCTACCAACTCGCATTGCTCCACAACCGGATTCCGCGATGGTCGACCCCAAAAGTAACAAGCTGAAAGCGCGCCTGCCGCGCGGGCTCGTCGATCGGGCAGGAGCCGAGATCGCGGCGACACGGGGCATGATGGAGGCGATCCGCAAGGTCTACGAGCTTTACGGCTTCGAGCCGTTGGAGACCCCGGCGATCGAATATACCGACGCCCTCGGTAAGTTCCTACCTGACCAGGACCGGCCCAACGAGGGCGTGTTCTCGTTTAACGACGACGACGAGCAATGGCTGTCGCTGCGCTACGACCTCACCGCCCCCCTCGCCCGCTATGTCGCGGAGAATTTCGACACCCTGCCGAAACCCTACCGCAGCTACCGGGCCGGCTACGTCTACCGCAACGAAAAGCCGGGGCCCGGGCGGTTCCGCCAATTCATGCAGTTCGACGCCGATACGGTGGGCGCAGCCTCAATGGCCGCCGATGCCGAGATTTGCATGATGGCGGCGGACACCATGGAGGCGCTGGGGATCCCGCGCGGAAGCTATGTGGTGAAGGTGAATAACCGCAAGGTGCTGGACGGACTGCTAGACGAGATTGGGCTCGGCGGCGAGGAGAATGCAGGAAAGCGGCTGACGGTGCTGCGCGCGATCGATAAATTGGATCGGCTGGGCTATGACGGCGTGCGTCAATTGCTGGGCCGAGGACGCAAGGACGAAAGCGGCGATTTCACAAAGGGCGCCGAACTTGGCGAAAAGCAGATCGCCGCCATATTGGGGTTTGTAATTCCGGCCGAATCTTACATCAGCACAGATGGTCCGCATAAGGAGAACAACCGACCTGATGAATCGGTCTGGCGTCTGGCTAACGACACAGGATCAATTTCGGACGACCGGCTCCATTCAGTCCCAGGAACCGCCCAGCTGATGTTCTGCGATATCGCCACCTACGTCAGTCGCTGGAGGAAATTCGTTCAATCCAGTCAAACCGGAAAGGAAGGCATCGAAGAACTTCTGGCGATCAACTCGCTGGTGCGTTCTGCCGGTTATGGCACCAACAGGATCGAGATTAACGCTTCCGTCGTCCGCGGCCTCGAATACTACACCGGCCCCGTCTACGAGGTTGAACTTAACCTCCCTGTCACTGGCGACGACGGCAAGCCCGTCCGCTTCGGCTCCGTGGGTGGTGGCGGGCGTTACGACGGCCTCGTCTCGCGCTTTCGCGTCGAGCCGGTGCCGGCGACCGGCTTCTCGATCGGCGTGTCGCGTTTGCTTGCCGCGCTGATGCATCTCGGCAAGATCGACGCCAAGCCCGAACCGGGTCCGGTGATCGTCACCGTGCTCGACCGCGAGCGGATCGCCGACTACCAACGCATGGCAGCGAGGCTGCGGGCCGCCGGCATCCGCGCCGAACTCTATCTCGGTGCCGGCAAATTTGGCGCGCAGATGAAATACGCCGACCGCCGCCGGAGCCCATGCGTCGTCATCCAGGGCTCGAACGAGAAAGCGCGCAGCGAGGTGCAGATCAAGGACCTGATACTCGGCGCCGAGCTGGCAGGGCTGTCAAAGGAGCGCGACGATTATCTGCGCAAGCAGGCGCAGGCCCAGTTCGCAGTGCACGAGGATCGGCTGGTCGAGGCCGTAGGTGAGGTGCTGGCGCGGCATAGCCTGACCCCGCAGTGAGCGCCGCGAAGGCGGGGGAGACAGCGCCATAGCCAAGCCGCTCCCGCATTTGGCCGCGCTCAATGCGGGCTGTGCGCGATGCGCCGCGGTCCAGCATCCTACGAGAGCGCCCCACCGTTGGAACGAAGAACATGGACGGAGAAGTAACTCTGTGCGTCGACGAACGTCGCGGCGCTTGTCCAGCCGGCGCTGAGGGCGCGGTTGCGGAATGATTCGACAGTGTATTTATAGCTGTTCTCGGTATGAATGGTCTCGCCGCGGCGGAAATCGAACGATTTGCCGCAGGCGCGAACGCGTTGCCGTGCCAAACTGACGAGATGCATCTCGATGCGATGCTGTTCGCAGCTGTACCAGGCGCGATGGCGGAAGCCGCCAAGGTCGAACCCGCCGCCAAGCTCACGATTGATGCGCGTGAGCAGGTTGAGATTGAAGGCCGCGGTTACGCCGGCTTCATCGTTATAGGCAGCAGCCAGCACGTCCGCGTCCTTGTCGAGATCGACGCCGACAATGAACAGCGCGCCCGGCCCCAAAAGCGCGGCAGCGTGGCGTAACACGTCATCGGCTTCGTGCGGCTCGAAATTTCCGATCGTCGAGCCCGGGAAAAAGCCGATGCGCGGCCCGTTGCTGAGCAAAGGGGGAAGCGCGAACGGTCGCGTGAAATCTGCCTCGACCGGCAGCACCCGCAGATCCGGCATCTCCCGCTGCAGCTGCGCAGTCTCGGCAGCGAGAAAAGCACCGGATATGTCGACAGGCACATAGGCGGAAACCTGCGGCGCCGCCCGCAATAGGATGCGCGTCTTGGCGGCCGAGCCGGCGCCGAACTCCAATAATGCGGCATCGGGCGGTATCAACTTCGCAATCTCGCCGGCACGCGTTTGGAGGATGCCGGTCTCAACGCGCGTTAGATAGTATTCCGGCAACGCGGTAATGCGCTGGAATAACTGCGACCCGACGTGATCATAAAAGTATTTCGGCGGCACGCGCTTGGGCTCCGCCGACAGGCCTGCCAGCACGTCGTCGAAAAACGCCCGTTCGGCATCGTTGACGACAAGTGCTCCGCGCGGCTTCCTGACGGCGATGCTCATGCACGTTCTCCGGTGAAAGGTTGATGGGCTAGAGAGCTCAGGACTTAGAAATCGGCAAGCCGCAGCCCGGTGAACTGCCACCGTGCGGCCGGGTAAAAGAAATTGCGGTAGCTCGCGCGGGCATGCCCGAGCGGCGTCGCCACTGATGAACCGCGCAGCACCATCTGATTGGCCATGAACTTTCCATTGTATTCGCCAAGCGCCCCGGCGAGCGGGCGATAAGCTGGATATGGCGTGTAGGCGCTGCGCGTCCATTGCCATACGATACCGAACGCATCCGCAAGCCCGCCGGCGCGCACTGCGGTTTCCCACTCGAATTCGCTGGGCAAATGCTTGCCGGCCCAGCGCGCAAACGCATCCGCCTCATAGTAGCTAACATGACTGACGGGAAATTCCTCGTTGACCGGTGACAATCCATTAAGCGCGAAAACATACCATTTTCCGTCGATCTTGCGCCAATTTCCGGGCGCCGACCAACCCTCCGACGTCACCGCGCCCCAACCATCGGACAGCCACAATTCAGGACGGGTGTAGCCGCCGTCGCAGCTGAATGCCAGCCACTCACCATTGGTGACGAGATTGCGGGCGATCCGCACTGGACCGACAAGCGTGCGATGCGCCGGCGTTTCGTTATCGAAGCAGAATCCGCCGCCCTGGCGCCCGACCGTGTGAATGCCTTCGGTCAATTCACACCAGCCATTGTGGCGCGCGGCACATTGCGGCCAGGCCCAATTCGAATCATAGACGGGCGCGATCGGGCTTTCCGAGAACGCGTGCAGAATGTCGGTCAGCATCAACTCCTGATGCTGCTGCTCGTGATGAAGCCCGAGTTCGATAAGCGGCACTATGTCACTGAGCACTGCCGGCGCCGCATCGGCCAGCAGATTCATCATCGCTGCCTCGACATGGGCGCGATAGCGCGTCACGTCGGCAGTGTCCGGCCGCGTCACTAGCCCGCGGTTGGCGCGCGTGTGACGCGGGCCAGCGGCAACATAATAGGAATTGAACAGAAACGCGAAATCCGGATCATACACACGATAAGACGGGACGTGCGGCGCCAGGACGAACTGCTCGAAGAACCAGGTCGTATGCGCGCGATGCCACTTGATCGGACTTGCATCCGGCATCGATTGGATGACCTGATCCTCCGGCGACAGCGACGCGGCACGGCGCTCGGTCTCGGCGCGCACAATCCGAAAGACGTCTGACCACGCGCCCCGGGCATCAGCACCGAAATGATCCGGCCAGAACCCCCCTCCCTTACCCTCATGCGGGGGAGGGTAAGGCAGGGAGGTTTGTTCCGTCGACAATCCCCCGTCCTGACGCAACGGCGTTCGACGACGAACTGTCCTGCTGTTCTCTCGCTGCATCGACCGACCGTAAGCCTTCAATCCTGGACTACGCGTGTTCACCGCGCCGCCGGAACAGCGGCGGCTCCCCCCGGGCACCAGGCTTGCCCATGCTTATCAGCATAACGCGAATTGCCTTCGCGCCGCTTACGATGGGTTCATCAAACATAATTTACCCGCCCGACGACATAGTTGTCTGTGCGCCGCTTTGCAACACCTCGCATGAAATTCGCATGGGTGCTACCCAAGAAACCGCCAGTTCGCGGATGCGCATGTAAATGAGGCGAACCGTTTTGCGGCACCTGCCATCCGGCTTGTTGATTCCACAATCATCTTCTGCGCTTATCGCACGCCGAGTCGGTCGTGAACTTTGACGACTTTCATTTCGTTACCTTGATTAATCACAGCTTTCCATCGAGGAAGTGCGCGGCCTAGCCCCGATCGAGCGCAGCATCAGTTAAGGACCTGCCTCGCTGCGAAGCGAAAGGCTGATCCCGGATGACCGGACCACGATCCCTTCATCCCGGGGGTACTACTTAGATTGAGAGCGCTGTAGAGTGAGCAAAGCCAACGGGTCCGGCCTGTGGCCGGCCCGATGACAATCTGCGTGCCCGGGCCGCCGCACGGCGGGCACGGCGCACCGGTGTCGGGGCTTGCCCGACTTTGGCGTCCAAAGGGTGGCATCCAAAGAGTGGCATCCAAAGGTGTCGAAATCGACAACAGCCGACTTCGCTTGAGCGCGCCCTTACCCGCCCTACAAGTTCGCCTTTGCGCAAGGGCGACAGCCTGAATCTGCGCAACAAGGACCAGTCACAACCATGCCCCATATCAGCACCGACGACGGCGTGAAGCTCTACTATCAGGAGGTTGGGAGCGGCATTCCCATCGTGTTTGTGCACGAGTTTGCGGGCGACAGCCGATCGTGGGAAGCCCAGTTTCGTCACTTCGGCCGGCGCTATCGCTGCATCGCCTATAACGCCCGCGGCTTTCCGCCCTCAGACGTGCCGGAGGACGTCGAACGCTACTCCCAGGCGCGCGCCCGCGACGATATTCGCGCCGTGCTCGATGGATTGGAAATCGACAAGGCTCACATCGTCGGCCTGTCGATGGGCGGATTTGCCACGCTGCATTTCGGCTTTACTTATCCACTTCGCGCCCGCTCGCTTACGATCGGCGGCTGTGGCTATGGTGCGGCACCCGACCAGCGCCAGAAATTCATCGAAGAGGCGGAACGCGGTGCCGCGCGCTTCGAGGAAATCGGCATGGTAAAAGCTGCCGAAGCCTACGCACTTGGGCCGACCCGCGTCCAGTTCCAGAACAAGGACCCGCGCGGCTGGAGGGAATTCGCCGATCAACTTGCCGAGCATTCCACCACGGGAGCCGCTCTTACGATGCGAGGCGTGCAGCGCCTTCGGCCTTCTCTGTTCGATCTCACCGAGGAGATGAAGAAGATCACCGCCCCCACGCTGATCATCACGGGAGACGAGGATTGGCCGTGCCTTGAGCCTGGCCTGCTGATGAAGAGGATGATCTCTAGCGCCGGCTTGGTGGTGATGCCGCATTGCGGTCACACCATCAATCTGGAAGACCCCGACGCCTACAACAAGCATCTCGATGACTTTCTCTACGCCGCGGAACTGGGCAAGTGGCCGCTGCGCGATCCCCGCGCCATGGAGGCGGTTATATTGGGAAGGTGAACAATGCGGGCCGTCGACCTTGCCACTGTTCGAGTTCGTTACCGGCGTCGTCTGGGCTGCCAGCCAGCCATGTGGTTAGCGCTATCGGCGATCCCCCCGGTTATACGCACTGAAACGCGCCATCAAGGCTCCTGAAGGTTAGGAAACGATGCACCGGCGGCGACGATTTTCCCGCATGAGGAGGGGCGTCCGCAAGTGCGATCGTTCGATACGGGCCACCAAGGTTGGCCTGCTTCTTGCGAGGCCACGCAGCAAGCTCTACGCTCTCGACCGGACCGGAGGCGCCTGATGGCCCCGACCAAGCTCTTGATCGCCGACGTGAGCATGAAATTCGCAACGCCTGCGGGCACATTTCATGCGCTCGACCACATCGATCTCGCCGTGCCGCGGGGCTCCTTCACAAGCTTGATCGGGCCGTCAGGCTGCGGCAAGAGCACCATCTTCAACATCGTGGCCGGCCTGCAGGAGCCGAGCGAGGGCCGCGTCCTGATCGATGGCGTCGATGCCACCGGCACGATCGGCCGCGTCGGCTACATGCTGCAGAAGGATCTGCTGCTGCCGTGGCGGACGCTCACCGACAACATCATCCTCGGCATGGAGATCCAGGGCGTCAAGCGCGCCGAGGCGCGGGCACGGGCGCTGCCGCTGCTGCGCCGCTACGCCCTGGCAGGCTTCGAGAACGCCTATCCGCGCGCGCTGTCGGGCGGCATGCGCCAGCGCGCCGCGCTCTTGCGCACCCTGCTGTTCGACACCGACGTCATCCTGCTCGACGAACCGTTCGGCGCGCTTGACGCCCAGACCAGGTTACGCATGCAGGAATGGCTGCTGCAGCTATGGGAGGATTTCGGCAAGACCGTCGTGTTCGTCACCCATGACGTCGAGGAAGCAATCTTTCTGTCCGACGAGGTGCACGTCATGAGCACGCGGCCGGGACGCGTCATTGCCACCATCCCGGTCGCGCTGCCGCGTCCGCGCTTGCGCGGCTCGACCACCACGGCGGATTTCATGACGCTGAAGGAACGCTGCCTCGACCTGTTGCACATCGAGGCGGCCGCAGACATCGAGGACGCCGCATAGCCATGACCCTGCCGCGGACTTCGGCCAATGTCGAAATCTCTGACGCCTCATGGCCGGGATTGTCGCCGCCAGACTCGATCCGTTCGCCGTCCGTGCCTGCCGAGGTCAAAGTTGCGGCCGAGCGTAACAATCCCCCGATCAAGTCGGGAAACGGCGATGACGATGCACAGCGGTCAGAGCTGACCAAAGCCAACATCAGGCCGGCCCGACGCTTGCCAGTGCAGAAGGACTGGCCAACCTCGGCGATCGTCGCAGTTCAGACCGGCATCCTTGTCGCCATCATCGCAGGGTGGGAAATCGGCGCCGACACAGGCTTGATCGACAAGTTCTTCTGGTCAAGTCCAAGCGCGATCTATCATACCCTGACAATCTTCTTCACCACCGGCGACGCCTTCACGGACATTGCCTTCACGTTCCGCTCGACCATTCTGGGCTTCCTCATCGGCACTTTTGCGGGCTCGGCGCTCGGGCTGTCGTTCTGGTGGTCGAGGAACTATGCCGCCATCATGCAGCCCTACATTATCTGCTTCGAGTCGCTACCCAAGCTTGCGCTCGCCCCACTCATCGTACTGGTGTTCGGCATCGGCATCGCCTCCAAAATCGCGATCGCCACCGCGCTCACGCTCATCGTCTCGACACTCACCACTTTTGCGGGCGTCAAGGCAGTCGATCCTGACGGCGAGAAGCTGTTCTATTCGCTCGGAGCTACGCGCCTCCAGGTGTTCCGCAAGCTGGTGATTCCGTCCTGTCTGCCCTGGATCATATCGGTGCTGCGGGTCAACATCGGACTAGCCCTGACGGGCGCCATTGTCGGCGAATTTATCGCCTCCCAGCACGGGCTTGGCCGCGCCATCATATATGCGGGCCAGACGTACGACATCGCGCTGGTCTGGGTCGCGGTGTCCGTGCTCTCGACGCTCGCGGTGGTGATGTATGTCACAGTGTCGTGGATTGAGCACCTGCTGCAGAAAGGCATCAGGGTCTAGCGCGTCCCGCGCCTGGTGAGTTGAGCGAGGCGAAACCCACAACGGCCTTCGCAGCGGCGAGACCGACGTTTTGCTCTACTCGACTCACCCGCGCTTTGGCACCGGAACAACTGATCGAAAAGGAGAACCTTATGGACAGACGCCGCTTTCTCGCATCCGCCGCGGCGGTGGGGGGAGCCGCCGCGGCCGGCCGCATCGTTCCAGCACGGGCCGCGCGCGAGGTCCTGGTGGCGGAACCCGTTCATTCGACCGGGTATCTGCCGCTCTACATCGCCATGGCCAAAGGTTATTTCGAGGACGTCAAGGTCAACCTCGTCACCATCGAAACCGGCAGCGGCCACACGAATGCGGTGCTGTCCGGCCAGGCCTTCGCGTTCATCGGCGGTCCCGAGCACAATGCTTTCGCCAAGGCCAAGGGCGCCGAGCTGCGCGCCATCGTCGCGTGCGTGGACCGCGGCAACACGTATATCTGCGCGGCACCCGGCTTCGAGCCGAAAGACGCCGAGTGGCCGCGCTATTTCCGGGGCAAGACCATCGCCGTCGGCCCGCCCGGCGGTACGCCCAACTCGATCATGCGCTACTTGCTCGGCAAATGGAAACTGGACGCCAACAAGGATGTAACACTGATCGAGACCGCTAACTCCGCCACAATAGCGGTGGTGCGCGCCAGACAGGCGCAGATCGCCGGCGCCACCGAACCCTACCTCACCCAGGGCGTGCGGAACAAAGTGTGGGGCGAGCCCTTCTACAACGTGCCGAAGGAGTTCGGCCCCTACGCCTATTCCACCTTCAACGTGCGACTCGACACCATCCGCAAGGAACCCGACCTTGTCCGCAACTTCGTGCGAGGCATGGTGAAGGGCCTCAGCCAGTTGTACAGCGACCCGGCCGAGGCGAGCGCGATCGCCAAGGCGCAGTTCCCAACCATGCCGATTGAAGACTTGCGAGCGACCCTTGATCGCTCCTTCAGGGACGAACTATGGAGCCGCGACGGAATCGTCACCCCGGCATCTTGGGCCACTGCCAGTGCAGTCGTACGGGAGGCCGGCATTCTGAAGACGGACATCAAATACGAAGAGATTATCGACATGAGCTTTGTTAAAGGTGCCTAACCCATCCCCCGCGTGATGGCGCCTAATGGCGGGGGCTTCCGCTCGGCGTTGGGTTCCAGGGTCAGTTTGCGACTACCGCCCCAAGCTACCTGCAGGCAGGTTCCAGGCCTTAACCCGCGCCCCGGATAGGCACGACACGGGGGTGTTGCTCAAAACCGGTGAACGCATCGCCAGATGCGCAACGGGGCCCTTACGGGCCTGTTGGGGTGCTTCGACCGCTCTGCGCTCACAGCTCGGCATTGGTGTTTGCCTCGCAGATGCCCATCGCGATCTGAAGGCGGCCGGAGTCACGATTGCGCTCGATCAAATGTGTGCATGTGGCTTGCGACTCCAGTTGCAAGCCACCCTGCTCACTGCGGGGCGACGGTCCGCCCGATTGCTCGTCCTCGAACTCCTCGCCGGGATGCGCACGGCGACCACCCTGGCCAGTCGTGAACTCGCCCTGCTCGCCGGCGCGTCCTCCGGATTCGGCCTGAGGCGGCATCAGCGTCGCGCGTTCGGCGACGCGGGACTTCACCATCGCGGCGGCGTCGCCGACCGGCTGGATGTCAAGGACATGCATGTCGAGGCGGAAATCTTCCACCGCGTTGAGCCTTTCCGACATGCTGCTGAGTACGAAGCGCTGGAGCCGGAGCAGATCCGGTTTGGTGATTGTCACGGAGCTAATGAACCTGCTTTGGCCGTCGGTTTCGATCGCGTTGGTCCGGCTGAACACCGCATTGTCCGCGACGTTGGCTTCGGTCCATTCGCGCAAATGTGACAGATTGCGCGTTTGCACCATTTGGTTGACGTCCCGCTCAATCATCCCCAGGAACTGGCGCACCTCCCGCTCGTCCAGTTGTTGAGGCTGGCCTTGCTGATGGTGTTGTGCCTCGCCTTGCTGATACTGTTGTTGCTGATGTTGCTGAGATTGCTGTTGTTGCTGAGATTGCTGTTGCGCGAAAGCAAACCCGCTCCACATGAGAGCGGTTGCCGCGGATCCCACAACAATCGTTGGGAGCGACTTCATCTGCATTGTTCCTCTAAGACGGGTTGATGTTTGCACGCGGAAAGCCAGCGTTGACCGCCGCGCCATACCCGCCGGGATAACAACCCACCTCAATCTTGGTTCTTGGAAGCAACGCTGAAAGTGACCGAGCTTCCGCGCGTCCAAGGATGCCCGGCCGCCTGGCATTTGCCGCCGCTTGCACGGAGGAAATGCCTGTTCTAGGGTGCGCGTCAGCTGATTGGAACGTCAAGATCAACCGACGGATCACATCGCTTTCACTTCGATCCGGCGCGTCGCGCGTTGCGCCTCGGGCGGCTTCGGCACGCGGATCGTCAGCACACCCTTATCGTAGCGCGCATCGACTTTCTCATCGCGGACCTCGAAGGGCAGTCGGATCGAACGCGCGAACGAGCCAAAACGGCGCTCCATGTAGGTGGCGCCCCCCTTCTTTTCCTCCTGCTTGGCCATCTTCTCGCCTTTTATGGTGAGCACGTCGCCAGACAGCGTAACCTCGAAGTCCTCCTCATTGAGCCCGGGCAACTCGGCGGTCACAACGACCTCTTGCTCGTCCTCGGACACGTCGATCGTTGGCGTGACCGCGCGCCAGTCTCCGCCCATACCTCGCAGACCGCGGCCGAAGTTGTTGAAGAAGTCATCGAACATGCGGTCGACCTCGCGCCGGAACGACACGAAAGGGTCCGGCATGTCGTCACGTCGGGTGCTGGGCATCGACGATCTCTCTCGCCACGGCATGAGTGATCCGAAGTCCATGTTGTTCTCCTGTTGCTGTGCTTGTGGTTTTGGTGATTTGCCAGTTGCAAGGCGCCCATAAGATTGTGCGCGTGCGGGCGCCCCTGCTCGGCGCGGCCACAGCCGTCGACCGCGGCAAATCGAGACGACAGGATCATCGTTCTCGCAGCCCAGCCCGCCCATCGCCGGCTCGGCGCCGCACCGCGGCGAAAGAGCCGGTGCCGCAACGCTGAGGGCATAACTCCTGCGGTTGTGTTCCGTTGCTTACGTCGTCAGCCTTTGAAGATGGCGATGGGAACCAGCCGCGCCAGCTTCGCGGCAACCCTCGTCGACCTGCTCGACATCCTTGGACGCCGCCGGCGCCTCTTCGGTCAGTCCCTTGGGGAGGCTGCGCACGGTACTCCGCGACAAAAGCAGCTCCGACAGGAGAGAAGCTGAAAGCCACGGTTGTGCATCCTGCCGGAGTAACTCGCGGAATGAGTCGCTGTCATAAGCCTTGTCGCCAAGCACCTTTTTGATGCCGGCCATCATGCTCACGTACCATCCTCTGGCTCGCATAAAACCGCGCCTTGGCGCGGTTGCAGAGGCGGTGGAGGACATCAAGCGGTCACGCATCGCGAGCTTTTCGGTCCGCGAACGCGAGCGCAGGTCTGAGGCCAGCATTGTGTTGGACACCCGAGGAAAAAGCCGTGCGGCTGCTGGAGCACACAAGGTCTAGCACCCCCGTGATCCCGGGTCGGTTCGAATCGCAAGAAACCCATGCGTTACGACAAAAAAGCCCGCAAGGGCCGCAACGTCGTTGAGCGCTGTCTACTGCCGACTCAAAGATTTTGGGCGCATTGCCACGCGCTACGACAAACTCGCTCGAAACTTTTTTCCAGCGTCTGCCTAATCGCCGCCGTGGTTTACTGGATTTGAGCTAATTGAGCCCGGACCCTACAGCGGGATCGCCATGTCGGAAACGTTCGGCTCCGCATGCCATGGCGCCGGGCGCGTCATGTCGCGCCACAAGGCCACACAGACGATCGATTACAATCGTCTGCGCCAGGAGCTCCATGACATGGGGAGAGGTGCGCCTATATGGGATTTCCGATCCACGAGCTCACCACAATCGACAATCGTCTCTGTCCGGTCCGGCAAAAGATCGCCGGTGCCGTCCCCGAACAGAACGCTATCATTTTCCCTGCGCTGCGGCGACGAACAGGCTTTCGGGGTCTCTGAGATGAAACTCAACGCCACGCGCCGCCCGATCGGACCTGCTGCCTGTCGTCGCATCGACCCCTGGGCCATGTGCAGGTTCGTGCCGGACACCGTCATCGCGCCGCGGGTTGCGCCGCATTGATTTGAACGACGGATGCCACCTGTAATGTAAGCGAGCCGCGAACACCCCTGACATAGGCTGAAACATCCGCTTCGCCAGCCCGAAACATCCGCTTCGCCTGCGTCGCTGCGACTTTTTGGCGGACGGCGCTTATCTGCTTCGCAGGAACGGGGCGACGGCCCGGAAGGTTTCACCTTGACGAGTGAGAACCTTCGCACAACACGCCGTTTGTAGGTGGCAAACCGTGCGCAGCGACCAATTGTTGAGTAACCGCCATGCCGCCGGATGCCAGCGTCAAGAAGGTCAGCAGCAACACGTCGCCTCGGGGGGAGATGGGGCAAATCTATCTCACCTCGGGCAAGCGCGTATCGATGCGGCTGTGGAAGAACGAGCGGCCGCAAGAGATGCCCGTCAGCGAACGCGATTATGAGACGGTCGGCTATATGATCTCCGGCCGCGCCGAGCTCGACCTCGAGGGCCAGACCATCCGCCTTGAGCCGGGCGATTCGTGGCTGGTGCCGGCCGGCGCCCGGCACGTTTATCGCATATTGGAGCCCCTTACGGCCGTCGAGGCGACAGCGCCGCCCGCGCAAGTCCATGGCCGCGACACGGCGCCAACCCCGCACGCATCGGCCGGCGCCCAACCATCCCCCGCACCGGGGAGGGGAAGGGCGAGGTAGCGCCAAAAGCAATCGAAGGAGGCAACAGCTATGGCAACGACCGGCCTCGAAGTCTTTGACAGGACGCTGCATACGACCAATCTGTGGCTCGACGAGATCTGTGCCGAGATTGGTCCCGATAAGCATTTGGCGTGGCATGTGCTGGGAGCCGTGCTTCGCTCCATCCGCGACGAGCTGCTGATAGGCCAGTCTGCCCATCTCGCGGCCCAGCTGCCCCTCCTGGTGCGCGGGGCGTATTTCGACCAATATCGGCCCGCCGCGCAGCCGGTCGCGGAACGCTCGCAAGAGGATTTCATCGCCCGCATTCGCGAGGAGCTGGCAGCCACACGACCCGTCAGGCCGGACCTCGCTGCCACCGCAGTGATGCGGACACTCAACCGCCACATCACCGAAGGCCAGATCAAGAAGGTACGCGACGCGCTCCCCAAGAGCATACGCGCCTTATGGCCCGAGCCGGAACGGTCCTCTCCTCACGCTCCCGCGCAGGAGGGAAAGGCGACCTCGATTACGGGGGAAGAGGGCAGGCAGGAGGCAAGCGCAACGGCGCGGCCTCCCGCATAAAAGAACCGCCCCGCCCGCCAAATCATTCCCGAGATGGATCCCGCCGAGGCGACAGAGCGTCAACCCGCCGCAACATGGCTGGCGCAATCTAGCCCGAACTAAAGTTCGGTCTAGCCGCGCCGCTTCTTCTCTGCATCGTCCCACGCCGTGAGCGGCTGAAAATCCGGCACGAAGCCGAGGCCTTTGCGTGCGTCGGAGGAGACGGCCGCTTGCGAGGTCACCACATCGACGAGGGCCGGGGCGTTGGCAAAGGCGCTGCGCAGCGCGTCGGCAAGCTCGGTGGCGGCCTCGACCCTCTGGCCATGGGCGCCAAGCGCACGCGCCATCGCGGCGTAATCGGAGTGGCGCAGCGTGGTGCCGACCACCCGGCCGCCATAGTTCGCCTCCTGGTCGTAACGCTCGATGTTCCAGGCCGCATTGTTGGATACGATGAACACGGCCTTGGCACCGTGACGCACGGCCGTATCGATCTCCATGGCATTGATCCCGAAGGCGCCGTCGCCATTGACGGAGATCACCTGCCGATGCGGGAACGCGAGCGCGGCCGCCACCGCAAACGGCACACCGACGCCGAGACAGCCGAACGCGCCCGCATCCATATAGGTATGAGACCTCAGGCCAACGCGGGCGAAGCTCAACAGATCCCCGCCGTCCGCGATCGCGATGTGATCAGGGGCCGCGACTTCCGCGATGGCGTCGAAGATGGCGCGCGGGTGGATCTTGCCGTCGGCGCCGACCCTCTCGTTGGCAGCGCCGGAAGGCGCCGTCCGCTTGCGATGCCTGTGGCGCAGCACGTCCGCCCAGGCAACATCGACGTTGGACCGGCGATTGCCCGCCGCTTCCAATATCGCTCGCAGCGCGAGAGCCGGCGTCGCCATGATCTCCGGCTGGCCGCGGCGGTTGTCGATCAGCTCGCTCGCTGTGTCGGCGATGCGAATGAACCGCGCGTTCGGGAATACCGCGGGCGAACCGTAGCCGAGCTGATAGTCGAGCTTGCGCCCGATCAGCACAACGACGTCGGCATCCGTCATGGCGGCAGCCCGCATAGCGCCGACCACGGCCGGATGATCTGCTGGCACCAGCCCGCGGCTTTCCTGGGTATCGAGATAGAGAGCACCGGTGGCATCGAGCAGGCGCACCAGCTCGGTACCGGCGCTTCTCGCGCCGCGTCCGGTGATGACCAGCGGGCATCGCGCCGACCACAGGACATCGACCGCCACGGCGATATCGGCGGAGTCGGGCGGCAGGACACGCGGCGGTTTCGCTGTCATCCATTCATCGAGCACGAGCTGCCGCGGCACTGAAGTGCGCAGCACGTCCGTTGGAATCTCGATGTAGACCGGGCCCGGCTCACCTGCGTCGCCCATCGCCCGGGCAACGGCTTCATCAAGCTCGCGCACCACCTGCTCGGCAACCCGCGCGGTGCGTGCGGTGCGGGTCACGGGGCGCAGAAGATCAACGTGGGGAATATCCTGCAGCGGCCCCATATTGGCCTGCGGCCGCGATGTGCAGCCGCCGATCAAGAGGACAGGAGCGCGGGCAAGCGAAGCATTGGCCACGGCAGTAACCGTGTTGGTCACGCCCGGCCCCGCGGTCGCCATGGCAACGCCGAGGGCGCCGGTCAATTCCGCATGCGCATGGGCCATGTGCACAGCCGCAGCTTCATGGCGAACGTCGATGATACGGATACCCGCCCCCGCCACGTGATCCCACACCGGCTGGATATGGCCGCCCTGGAGGCCGAAGATGCGGTCGACGCCGCGCGCTTTAAGAAAGCGCGCGACCCACGCGGCGGTGGCAGTCTCGTCGGCGTTGAGGTCGATGGCGGTGTTCATATCGATTCCTGATCGCAGCGGGCCCCTGGAATGGAGGGGGCAAAGCTACCGGGGCCTTCGGCCGCCCGATGACCCCGCTCCGCCTGCCCACCGCACCCCGCCCTACCCTCCGCGCTTGCAACAAGGGTCAACGGGCACGGCGCGCACAGCGCGCCTTTTCCTACCCCACCAGCGTTCCAGTCGTTCGATCCTCTAGACTCCCGAAAACCTCGCCTTCAGCACCCGATGCAAAATCTTGCCGGTGGCGGTGCGCGGCATATCGTCGTCGTTGATGAATGCAACGGACCGCGGGCGCTTGTAGCCGGCGATGCGGTCCCGGCACCAGGCCACAAGCTCGGCCTCGGCAACAGCGGCGCCCGCGTGTGCGACCACCACGGCATGGACCCGCTCCCCCCATTTCGGGTCGGGCACGCCGATTACCGCGACCTCCTTGACGCTCGGATGCGAGCCCATGAGGTTCTCGACCTCTGAAGGGTAGACGTTCTCGCCGCCCGAGATGATCATGTTGCTCTTGCGGTCGACCAGATAGTAGAAACCGTCCGCATCGCGGCGGGCGAGATCGCCGACCGAGCAATAGCCGCCGCGGAACGCCTGCACGCTCGTGTCCGGCAGCTTCCAGTAGCCGTCGAAGGTGTAGGGGTTGCACGAATAGAGTTCGCCGGTCTCGCCGTCCCTGACCTCGTCGCCGGCCGCATCAACCAGGCGGATCGGTGACGAGCCCACACATTCGCGGCCGACCGAGCCGAGCTTGGTCAACTGTTCCGGCGGATGAAGCATCGTGACCCAGCCGGTTTCGGTCGAACCGTAGAGTTCGAACAGGCCGGAGTTGCGGAAACAGTCCATGATGGCGAGCTTGGTGTCGCGCCGCGCCGGCGCCGAGGACACCAAGAGCTTGGTGACCCGGTCCACGTTGTATTTTGCGCGTATTGCGGCCGGCAGGGCGAGCATCACGATGTAGTGCGTCGGCACCAGGGAGGTGAAGCTCGCGCCGCTCTCGCCCAACGTGCGCAGGAGATGCTCGGGGTCGAAGCTCCTGCGCGAATAAACCGTGCAAGCCGCGCCGCAATAGGCGAAGGCACCGAAAAAAAACAACGAATTGGCATGGCACATGGGCATCACCAGAAGCGCGGTGTCGCGCCGGCCGAATCCCATTTCGACGTTGGTGATGAGCGCAAGATGGGCGTTGCCCTGGTGGCTGCGTATCGCGCCTTTCGGCTTGCCGGTGGTGCCTGAGGTGTACATCAGGGTCGAGGCCTCGGCGAGCTCAACCTTGGTGTTCGGCTCGCTGTCGCGCGCTGCGGCAAGCACGTCTTCGTAGGCGCGATATCCCGGCGGACAGGTGGCGGCGCCGAAGTGAATGAAATTGTGCGCCGGGACCGAAAGGCCCGGGCGCGCCTGCTCTACCGATTGGAGGAGATCATGCTGAACAATGAACGCCGCCGCCTCGGCGTCCTCCACGATGTAGCGGACCTCCTCACCGAGGAGGCGGAAGTTGATCGGCACCGCGATGAGTCCGGCCTTCGCCGTCGCCGCGTAGATCTCCAGCCACTCGACGCAGTTGTAGGCCAGCACTGCGATACGGTCGCCCTTCGCCAGTCCCATTCCGAGAAGCGCATTGGCGAGCCGGCACGACCGCCCATTCCATTCCCGGAACGTCATCGTGCGTTCAAGGTCACGGGCGCCGACCTTGTCCGGCAGGACGCGGGCGTAAAAGCGCAGAACTTCGCCGATGTTAGGCAATGGACGCATCGCAACCGACCCAAAGAGATTTATCCGCCGGGAGTTTCGAATTTATCGCAGCGGTACACAAAGGTGTCATCGCCCCGCCTTGACCAATGCCGCAACCATACGAGGTTGTCCGGTAATGATCGATCTAAGTTTGCCACCGGCCGCCGGCCGACCCCGCCGTGAATGAAACGGTCTTCCACCGTGCCGTCTCTGTCATAAATTTTTGAACGCCGTCGCACGAAGGTCGGCTTCTGCCCGTATCTAAGTTGGACCCGCGGTACCTCGAACACCCCACTGCGGCCAAGGTGGCATCGCCGCCCTCGGATCCCGTTTTCTAGAGTTCATCCGTGAGCGGTCCCCACGCCGGCAGCGCAGGTGTGAAACGCAAGAACGATGGACGTGATGCATGAGCGAGTTGCCGGTCTTGATGTGCACAAGGAAACGATCGTTGCCTGCGTACGGATCATGGCCGGTGGTAAGGCAAGTCGCGAGTGCCGGACATTCGACACGACGACGACCTGGTCTGGAGGCGTTGCTGAGCTGGCTGACGGAGAGCGGGTGCGCCGGTGGCAATGGAAGCGAGGGGTCTATTGGAAGCCGGTGTAGAATATGCGACGGCAAGTTCGAGCTGCTCGTGGCCAATGCCAGGCAGATCAAGAACGTTCCCGGCCGCAAGACGGACATGAACGACGCCACGTGGGCGGCCGATGCACCGACCTCGCCCGTGGCCACGACTCCACAGACGAGGCAGCGCAGAAAGTGGGGCGTGCGACGGCGGGTCGGAGCAAACGCGTCTGCTCTCAGATCCCCGCAATGTTCACTCTGATCCGGTAGATACTGCTGCGCGCGGCGATGTAGAGCGTTTTCTTGTCGGCGTCGCCGAAGCCTACGTTGGTGGATATTTCGGGCGCCCGGATGGTTCCCAGGTGCTTGCCTTCCGGCGAGATGATCCACACGCCTCCCGGCCCGGTCTCATAGAGGTTGCCATTGGTATCGACCCGCAGGCCGTCAGTAATGCCGGGCTCGGTCTCGCCGCGCATGTCGATGAACAGCTTGCCGTTGGCAAGGCTCCCGTCTGGCTGCACCTCGTAGCGATTAACGTAATTGTCGCGGCTGCCGTTGACGTAGAGATATTTCTCGTCGGGCGAGAAGGCAAGGCCGTTGGTATTTGGCATGTCGTTGACGACGAGCGTGAGGTTACCGGCCTTCCATCGGAAAACTGCGTTGAAATCGAGCTCCTTCTTGGGATCCTTGTCGCGCAGGCGCAGTGCACCGTAGGTGTCAGTGAAATAGATCGCGCCGTCGCGCTTGACGACGACATCGTTGGGGCCGCCGAAGCGCTTTCCTTCGTAATTGTCGGCCAGCACGGTGCGCTTGCCGTTGGCCTCGATCCGCATGAGCGAGCGGCCCGCAAAGGTGGCCAGGATCAGGCGGCCCTGCCGGTCAAGCGTGAGGCCGTCGGCGCCCATCATCACGAATTCCTCGAAGTTCGGGTCGTTGCGGTCTTTGCTGTTGTTCGAGACGGGACCCCAGCGCCATCTGTCGGGGCCTGTATAGCCGACGTTCTCGAGATAGACGGACGCCTTGCCGTCCGCCGTGAGCTTCCACACCACAGCACCAGGAATATCGGTGAACAGGAGATAACCTTGCCTGCCCTTCTGCACCCATACCGGACCTTCAGTGAAGCCGAAGCCGCCCTTGACGAGCTCGATCTTGGCGTCCGGCGACACCAGCGCGTCAAGCTCCGGATCGAGCCGCACGACCTGGTCGGCGGATTGCGCAAACGCGCAAGAAACCGTGAGCGCGCTTGCAGCGGCTAGGATGAGAAGCCGGGTCATATTTTCCTCCCCTTGATGCGGTAACTGTCAGACCAATGGCCCGCTCTTTGCCTGGTTATCTGACCCCGCTGTCGGGCTTCAGAAGCAGACGGCGAACCGAGGCTTGCCCGCAAGATTAGGACGCCATTCTATTGACTCAGATCCGACGCCACAACCGGGGCGGCAGCGGCGAGCTGATGAGAACGCGAGAAGAATAGGTCGGCTCGATACGGCCGCGACGCGCACCGCGAAGGCGAGGACGCTTCGCTAAGGCTCAGGACCAGCATTACGGCCGCATGACTCGCCGTTCGGCCGTTAGCGGCGAACTGATGGAGATCGCGGAGGCGCTGTCATGAACCCAAGATTTTGATATCCGCTGCAGTCCATCCGAGGCCGCGATCGATGCGTTACGGCCGTATAAGGCCTGTCATCGGCGATAGTCGCTATAGCGCGGCCGCAGCGCTTGACCGCTCCAATTGCAGGGCTCCCCGGTGCCGGTCACATCTCCATCGATGCTACGTTTGTCGGAGTAGGAGCCAGTCCAGTGAAAGAGGTGGAGGGAGGGTCACCAATGTGTCGATGGTAATTTGCTTCTGCCCGATCGTTTGTGATGATCGCATCCGACGCATTGGCTGGGTTTCCTGACGGGTCAGCTCAAACTGTGGTAGAGCAGTATTTGTTAGCAGTTGGGATTTGGATATCGTTAGGCATCTTCGGGACAGAGAGAGGGATGAGTTCAGACATGTCCCTGATTGTTAGGCGATTTACGTTATGCAGTCATTAAAGTTCGGCACCGGCCGCGGGCCGACCCACCATGAATGAAACGGTTTTTCACCGTGACATGTCTATCCTATACTTTTGACGCTGTCGGCACAGAGGTCGGCTTTTGCATGGTGTGGAAGAGCCCGGATTAAAGTTGGACCCGGAGTACCTCGAACACCCCCACTGGGGCCAAGGGGCGGCATTGCCGTCCTGGAATCCCGTTTACCAGAATTCATTCTTGAGAGGTCCCCACGCCGGCAGCGCAGGTGTGAAAGGGAAGAACGATCTACAGCGACACACCGTCGCGTTACCAATGTTGCCTGACAAAGATAACTGGCAACATCTTACGCTGATGGTGTGCAAAGATAACGTCGAGCGCAGAGGCCCTGCGGCCGGCGCCGACGGCCTCATCCATCGAGAGCTGTTCTGGCCGGGCTACTACGCCGTTGTCCACGCTTTCCTGACCCAAGTTGAACGCTGGGTCGGGAACGCGAACCACCAACGGCGCGTCGTCTGCTACGGGACGAAGCCGAGGCGCGGGACAGGTGGCCGAAAATCCACCACGACCCGCGGCAAGGCGCGGTCGATCTCAGCGACCCTGATGGGCGCCTCGTCGAACGATCGCGGGCGCCGAGAGCGCGAACAAGATTGGCTTGAGAGGTGGAGAAGATGCCAAGGTATATGCCACAAGACGTTTTCGATTCGCTTGTTATCTTACATCTCCTGGCTGACTGCTGTGAGCATGACACCGATGCTCCGATTGAACAGTACCTTAGGTTGTATCCGTCAGAAGAGCGCAGCCGACTAGAGTCCGATATTGATACGGCTTCACGCCTCAATAGGCGTGCTGGCGAAAAATTCTTAAAGCTAGCAATACCCGGTCTAATAGATTCTAATCACGACCGTTTGAGTTTCATAAATGAAACTGAGCGCCGCCGTTACGTTTTTTTTGCCCTCCAACAGATTTCTGCGACCATGGAAAAACGAGGCAGGGCAAAAAAGCCATTGCTTAGACGCATTTTTGGCGCCACCGCATTTAATTACGAAACGCATCCGCAGACTGACCGAATCAACCGCTGCCGCGCCAACATCGCAATGGCAGAACTGACGATAATTGACGAGATTCGAATCAGCGGCAGCAAGGTTTAATGCGCCACCCGGCGCCTGGAGAGATAACGAGACCTCGAGCTGATTCGGCGAGAGCCTCATCGATCCGCTCGACCGCATGGCGCCAATCGCCAACTCGTATTCCTCGCCGCCGGTCGCCTTTAGCACGCCACGCCATCACCCCGGGTCGAAGAACTTCACCACCCCGCGCTTAATCACCGGCTGGCCGTCGCTCACATCAGCAGGCGCCGCAGCCACCTCGGCAACACGCCGCGATCCCGGTGCAGCCGGTGGCGGATTCGATGGCGGATTCGATAGCGGCTCTGGCGCAACCAGCTCGTTTTCGCTGCCCTCATGGTCGAGCGAGGCTTGCGAATGGTGCGCCGCGTCGTCCTCGGCATCGACTGGAGAGGCTTGGCAAGGCGATGTCCCAGGCCAACTCGACGCCTCGTCCTCAACGTCACGTTTCTCGCGGCGGATAGCTCGGCGTGAAGGGCATCGACGATTCTCTGCGCGGCGTTCATGGCGCACCGTCCAGGCGCCTGCAGATAAACTCAGCGATCTGGCGGGCGTCTTGATTCTGCAAGACGAGTTCGGCGTACATGCCATAGCGCCCGGAGTGCGAACACAGCGCCCGCCATAGCCGTTTCCACCACGGCCTGACCGGGTCGAGGAGCACCGACAGGTACCACGCCGGGTCACCGCGCCCCTCATCCGGCTCCTGGACGAGGAGCGCGATATGCTCGTTGCTGTGGCAGCGGCAGCGGATCAGCAGTTCGTTGTCGTTGAGGTTGATCATGCGCCACAGCGCTCCGGTGATGAACAGTGACAGGAAGTGTCCGGCCTTAACATTGTTATCATTAGCAAATCCAGGTCCCGCCATCTCACTTCCGTATCACCTTGATCCAATGGCCGAGGCCCTTAACAAGAGCATAACACCGCCGCATGTTGAAGGCTGTCTTGCGCATGCTGGCCTGTGCAAAATTGCGCACCCATTTTTCGGAAACCCTCCTGCCGGACGCCCAGCCCCCCGAGCGCATCACCGATCGAACTCGCCCTCGACCTTCCGTGGCCGGTCTCCACAACCGGGCCGCAAGCAGAGGGATCGCGCAGCGCCTCCACCAGCGTATCGTCGAGGCGCTCCATCACCGCCGGGGTGAGCGCTCGCGTCAACACCCTCAACCCCGATCGTGCCGGTATGCTCAACCGGCTCCCGGGCATGCCCATCTACTTGCCGAGATCCGCCAGCGCAGTACGCTTGATGCCGCGAGCCCGTTCTGTTCGCGGGTCAGCGCCGACAGGTCGCTGTGGTCGCCGGCGACGGCGGCAAATGCGATTTTGCCGGTCTACCGGAGCCGCTCTCGCAGCCGCCGATTTCAACTCTTCAATACCGTCGGTCGCTGCACGGTTCTTCAGCAGAACAGATGAGACGGCACCAGCCGCACCATTGTCTGCAGCATAACCTGCGGATCGACAGCTCATGCCCTTCGTGAGGTTCCGCGCGAACGCCTCCCATCGAGCGCTTCTCAAGAAGACCGTGCGGCTCGCGCCACTGCCCCGAACCTTTTGGACGAGGCGCCTCAGCGTTAATTCAGGCTCGGGGTTTATTCAGGGGGAGGCATTTGATTGAAGGACAACTGCATCATTTAATTAATTCTGAGGCCTCTTTTAATCCCTCCGCAACCTCGGCCGATCCTTACCGTAAGCCCCTGGAGGTTGACCGCGACCGCGTTTCGGCGGCACCGATGCTTCAGTGGTCGAGGTGTCAGTCATGGCGACGCCCTATAAACCGCTCCCGTGGGCCGTGCGTGCGAGTCTGCCTGTGAAGGCTGGCCAACAGGCTATCACATTTATCGTCCGCTGCGATAATTCCTCCGCGCTGTCTTCAACCATCTGATTTTAGAAGCTGCGTGCCGGAATTTCCGAAGCTTACCGTTTTGCCTTGGTTGTCAGGGACTCGCAACCGGCACTGCATTCACGGATATCGCCCGTTAACCGGTCGAGGACGTAAACCGAAGTGCTGGTGGCGCCCATAACGTAGCGCCCAGCCGACAAAAACGACGAAGCGATGGCGCAGAAGCCGAGAATTGCCGCGGTGATAAAAATGAGCGCGGGTAGTGTGATCTTCATGGCTTCACCTTCCTCGCGGTGCCGGCTGATTTGAGCGAAAGCGCGCCATACTTTTCGAGACGCTCTCGCTCCCTGGCCGTCAAGTTGCCTCTGATTTTCCGGCCCTCGTGCTGCTTCATCGCCGTGCATATCCGTGTGCAATCGGGTAAGCGCCCGGCGCAGGCCGTGGAGCTGATCCACCAGATGAAGGATGACATCGACGCCTTCGTCGTTCACTCCGAAATCGCTTTTCAGATCCTCAATGAGACGCGCCCGCGCAACGTCCATGTCCGAGAAGGTCGTTCCGGCGGAAGTCTCCTGTGGGATGAGCCAGCGCTGCTCGAGCCAAAACTCGAGCGTCTGCACCTGGAGGCCCGAACAAGTCAGGAACTCCTGCCTGTTCATGATCATGATGTCCTGTCCTCGCGGGGATCAAATGCTTTGCCTTTTTTCCAATTCGAAACGAACGCCTCGAGTTCAGGGTCCGGAGACTTGGGCAAAACCACTTTCAGCTTGACGAACTGATCGCCGTGACCTCCGCCATGGCGGGGTGCACCTTTGCCTTTCAGGCGCATGGTCGTACCGGTGTTCGATCCCTTCGGTACCGACATGGTTACGTCACCGGTCGGCGTCGGAACGCGAATCCGTCCTCCAAGCACGGCTTCCGAAAGCGAGATTGGTAGTTCCAGAGAAATGTCATCGCCCTCGCGTGTGAAGCGTCGGTCGGGCA
>JASHRR010000256.1 GCA_030037185.1 Xanthobacteraceae bacterium
CGTCTGTCCCTCTGATGCTTTGTGCGCGTCAGCTTGAGGGTGGATGACGCGCTGGCGGTGTTCTAACGGCCATTAGGCTAAGGCTAGAGGGCAACTCACGTTGCGGTTACTGCATACCGGCTATGTTACGTATAACTTTGAGTCGCGCGACGGTCGAAGTACACTTCGCCGGCTCGGCACCCGGCCGAGCGGCCGCGCGCCGTGTTGGACGCGCGAGCGAGGTAATTTCCGCGGAAATGGCATTCCGCGGAAATGGTAGACTTGGCAAAAGCGCGGAAGCGGCGAGCGGATTGGGTTCGTCAGCCTTGTTGAGCGTGTCCGCGACGCGCTCAAGCTGATTGAGGCTGCGCGGTGACGGCCACTCTCACTTACATTTGCGAGTTCGGCGGCGGCGTGCGTTATGTGTGCGATGTATGATGTGTTATGTGTGATGATGTGTGCGAGTGATATCGTGAACCTGCGCGGCGGAAGGCAACCATGAAAACGTTAGCACTGGCGGCAATTGCCGCCGCGGCGGTAATTATGTCGTATAATGGTGTGTTCTACATAACCGGCAGGCAGTACTACGAAGCATGCTTTCAAAAGGAGCAAGCAAGTGCTGTGCTTGCGGAGCAGGCCAAACCACCGGATCCACAAACCGCTATTCTTTGGGCTAGCTGTGAACCAATAGCAGCGCAAGCGCTATTGGATAGTGGATTGAGAGCGCAGGACCACGAGGAAGGCGGCGGGTCGTACGGTGGTTGCCCGGACTTTTATAGCGAAATATGGTGGTTTGCTTTTTATAGGCTGGTAATTGACAGCACCGCCGCCTTTGGTGGCCCTACATTTTTTGAGGGGTACACCCCGGCAGGCTGGATGGTTCAGCGGGTGATTCGAGCTAGATGGTCAAACTGCCGTGATAAGATGCAGAGGGAAGGTGATTTCAGGTTACTAAACGTCGCTTGCGCTGAGCTACAGCGCCAAGCCGAACAGGACGGCCATAGTGACTTAAGGAACCGTTATATGTGGGCCTTTTTGCGTCGTCCAGAATGTATGCGTACAATTAAACAATGAGACAAGCTATTTAGCCAACCCATGCCGTCGCGCTTCATGGGGGCCGTGAGGCGACGCCGCGGTGAGCGGCGCGGGTTCAATACGAACGCAAAGGGCGTCCGCCGAGCCGGGCGCCCTTTTCGATTCGGGCTGCTCGTGCTAAATGCGCCCGAATACAACTAAGGAGCCGTTATGCCGGAAAAAATTTTTATGGACATCATCGAGGAACATCTTCCCTACGAAATCGATATGCTGCGTCGTACCTACATGCAATTGTCGGTCGTCTGCAAGGTCAGTCCAGATCGCGAAACTGACGAACAGAGGGCCACTCGCTGCACGCTGACGGAATCATTTTGCGTTCACGCGCGTTCCTTGATCGATTTTTTCGCTGACGAAAAAAGGGGTACGGATGCGGTAGCTTGCGAATTTACCGACAATAGATTTGTGCGACTTGACCGCTCGAAGGAGCCCATCAAGAGCATCCGCGACACGAAGTTAAACAAGCAGATATTTCACCTTACGAAGAACCGAACTATTGTCGAGAGCGAGAAATTCGATGCTGGCAAAGATGGGATGGAGGTTTTGAAAATAATCGAACCTGCCATTGAGGTGTTCACAAACTTTCTCTTGCCCGAATTTCAATCGCATTTCAAATGCGCCACGACGCCGCTACTGGTGAGAAACTTGTTGCCGGCATTCGCATCAACTACTGCGGTTTTTGCGGGAACAGTGAAACAAGCCACGGTATAAGCCGGCGCGCCTGCCCGTTTATGCGCACCACGCGTCACGGCTAGGGCACGGCAACTAATAACTACGCGACGACAAGACGGCGCCGAGAGGCGCCGTTTTCATTTGCAGTATTCGCAAGTATTGTCACCAAGTTTAGACTGTATTATTTCGTGATAGTACGATCGACTTATTAAGTATTGACGATTTTCTACGCTGGTGATGTCCGCGGTCGCGAATAGCTGGGCCATGGCACACGGTGCGGATGGCGCCATTCATGCAAGCCGCGTGCGTCGTCGCCGGGTGCAGCGTGCCGGCGCTGATCGCGCTGGCGACGTACACGTTGGGCAAGGCGGTGAGGGCGTAATCAAGCGGCAAATTTGCCGGTTGATAGGGCGGCTCGAAAGGGCCGCCTTTTTCATTTGACAGCCGCCGCGAGGCGCGATCTATCGCATGTTCCTAATCCTAAAACGCAGGCCCACCGACGAATGTCAATTTGCGACGTTAAAGACATCCTGAACATATTTATTGGCCCTTTTGCCATAGCCGCTGCGGGTTTCTGGCTTGCCGTTGCGTGGAAGAGTCGAGTGCCATTTGCCGACAAACATTGGGAAGAAATCAAAAAAGATATACGGCAAGTGGCGATAGGCAATGGAATCGCTGCGGCATGTGCCGCCGTTTCGGCAATATTACAGACCATAGTCGCGTACATGCCTGTCTGCACACGCCTCGGTTGACGGCCGCCGTTGTAGTATGGCTTCCGAACCGAATCGCCGCGAAGGGTCGAAGGCACGAAATGGGAATACTTGAAGACATCATCAAAGCGTTAGACCGGATTCCGGGTTGGAAGCGATTGCAAGAGGTGCCGTCCGAGGTAGACGAACTCAAATCACGGGTTGCCGCTCTTGAAGGAAAACTCGGCGACAAGTGGCCACCCGATGTCTGTAGGCAGTGTGGTGCACGGGCTGCACGCATGGGCCATACCCACGTCGATCCGAAGGGCATAGTCACAGAGCGCTGGGAATGCGCGGAATGCAAGCAATATGATTTCCGCTATCACAAGGTTTCCGCCAAATCGTAGTCCGCGACTTATGCTCGGCGACGGCGCCCGCGATTGCGCACAGATCGCCCGCATGGTAGCAACCGATTCATGATCACCCTTGCAACCATAACCGCTACTTTGGCCGGCACCGCGACGGCGATTCGGGCAGTTCGGGCTGTCCTGAACCAATCGCTATTGGCTATCATTGCCGGAAAAGCCTTGTGGGCGAGCGTTTTTAAAAAACCTGTTTTCGTTAAGGCGTTTTTAACCTTGAAGCTGTATTCTTCGCGTTTTTGAGCGCGCCGGCTCAATGCAACAACGTCTGCCGAGGCGCCGGCACGATGACAGGCGGCGGTGCCGGCGCGGGTTCGATATGGCGGCCTACGGCGGCTGTGGGTGCGCTTTGGACGGCTGGCGCGGGTCGGGTGCGGTCGACGGCTGGGACGCAGCTACTGCTTCCGCAGCGGCTTGACGACGGCGCTCGGCTCTACGCTCGGCCTTGGCGGCGCGACGGGCTTCCTCGGTCTTCCGCCGGGCTTCCTCAAACCTCTCGGCGACGCGGTCAGCGTCTCGAAAGGCGCGGTCGAGCGCGTCGGCCTGTTCCTCGGACAGCGGCTTGGCGGGCCGCTGTATCCACTCGGCTTTGCCGGCGACGACAGCTTGCAGGTCGACCCATAGGCGCATGGCGGCCGGGAACACGTCGAAGTACGGCCTTTCGGGCGAGCGGCGGCGAGCGGCGGCCTCGAGTCGCTCGATGCGTTTGCGAAGGGCAATGGACGGCATTGGTTTCCTTTCAGGGTGCGCCGAGGCGGGGAGCGGGCGGCGGTGGCGCGTGATTTGACGATGGGTGCCGCTAGGACGCGGGCGAGCGGTGAGCGTATGGGAGAGGCGCGGGCGGGCTAGCGGCTTCGGCCAAACGTTCGGTACGTAAACCGAACGAAAAGGTTCTAGCGTCGCGCAGGCAGGAAACAGGGATCCCCTGTCGAGCGGCGCAATTCGAGAGTTTGCAGCGCCGCTGACATGGCCGGTTCCAAGGTCATCCTTCCTATCTCCATGAGGTCGTGGATTTGCTGGAATGTTTGCTCCCGCAGGCGGGTGCATGCCGGATTCGGCAGGACGCCGGGTGGCAAATAACAAGGGTGTTGAGTGAAGCGGCAAATTGCGCTGTACCTCTCAGCGGCTTGCATCGCTGGCTGAAGTGTCATTCGACCGCGTATCATAAGGTTCTCAATGAGTCGGCCGATTTCCTCGCGCAGTCGTGCGCATGCCTCGGGATTTTGCGGGGTCTGTGCGACTGCGGTCTGTGCAGCAAATAGGCTAGGCTAGCAGCGATGATAAGCCGTTTCATGTACCCTCCCTTACACGGTTTTGTTTTCCTCCGAGATTGGCCGGCATGGCTACGCCCCAATCCGCGCCAGCACCCGACTAACCTGGACGGCTTGCCACGTCCCTCGGCCGCTCGCGGTCGGAATGCCGCGCTCGTTGAGTGCCGCCGCGATGCCTGCCAGCGACGTAACGCCGGCCGCCTGTAAGCCTTTCACCGTCTCGGCTACATCGGCCGCGTGCTGGTTAGCGCGCTCTACAAGTAC
>JASHRR010000257.1 GCA_030037185.1 Xanthobacteraceae bacterium
GAAGTGCCGCCGCCAATATCGGTGACCAACACGTGCCGCAGCGGAGCATCGTCATCATCGCGCCGCCGCCACAACTCGTGCGCCGGGTCGTGTTTTTCCAGCCAGCAGTAGAACGCAGCCTGCGGCTCCTCAAGCAACCGCACGTCGTTTGGGAACCCCGCTTCATCCGCCGCGGCAATCGTTAGCCGCTGTGCGGCCGCATCGAAGGAAGCGGGGACGGTAACTGTGATCTCCTGATCATCGAACGCAAAACCGGCCTGGGCAAACCGACTATTCCAGGTCCCCCGCAGATAATTCAGAATCAGTGCAGCGGCGCGCACTGGTGAGATCTTCTGCTCGCGCGCCAGATCCTTCGATCCCCAAGGCAGAAACGGCGCCGACCGATCGGCGGCGTGATGGCAAAGCCAGGACTTGGCAGAATGGATGACCCGTCCGGGCGTTTCGCTTGCCTTCATGCGCGCGAAGCGGCCGATGATCCACTGCCCGGCTCCGACCTCCTTGCCGCGAAAGCATGCCGCGACCGCTTCCTCGGGCAGGTAGAGGAAAGAAGGCAGCGTCGGCTCCTCCGTCAGCCCGGCAAAGCTTTCCCATTGCGCGATAGAAAAGATCTCCGGTGTCCCCTCGCCGACCAATGGCGCGAACGCGAGTGCGGAGTTGGTTGTGCCGAGATCAATACCGATAGAGAAGCGGGCGCGAGCTTTCGTCAAGACTTACCTCCCGAGGCAGGCCCGGCCCTATTCCGTGCGGACTTGAAACTCGATTTTCCATCGGCGATCGGAGTTCGCGTGCTTCATCCAAAGCTCAAGGATGCCAAGTTCTGTGATGACGGGGTTAATCCGGACCGGCACCACCTGCTCCACGTCGCCAAGCGCCGGAATCTCGATTTCGAGCAGGCCGGTGTCCTCAAGATCACGTTCTGCGTTAGCAAGGATCTGTCCCGGCGTGTCGCCGCTTCGCACGGAGGAACAGAAGAACCGAAACTCCGCGGAGCGGCCGGTGACAAGGCCGAATTCGCGTCCCTCGATCAGCAGTTCTGTGCCTTCCTGCATGCCCTGTGGGACAACGCACAGCGCTTTGAGCGGCGGTTTGTAGCCCGGAATGGCGGGCATCGAAGTCTCCAGGCCAATGTAATAAGATCGCGCCGCGCCGGCCTTGATGCGCACGCCCTTCCCAGTGGCGCGGTGACGTCCGTAGATCGCGGCGCCGCGTGCGACAGCGAGGTCCGGCTCGAAACCTTCCAATTCGCGGACTGGTTGGCCCCCGTTCCAGGACGCTAGCAGATCAAGCACCCGGGCACGGATCGGCGCAGCCTTGAAAACGCCGCCATTGAACAAGACCGCCGTTGGAATCAGCATTTCCGTCGCGGCCGGCGCTCCCACCAGAGCGGTAAGCTTTTCGCTTGCCTTCACGTTCTGCAGGCTCTGACCGAGAAACCGGGCGATATGTTTGCTGACCACGGGATCGGGAGCATAGGGCAGACCGAATTCCTGCAACCCGGTCATACGGCGCTCATGCGGCAGCTCGCCGATGCTGGTTCTGGCGAAGAAACCGTCAAGAACAACTTGTTCTAGCATCTCGCGATCGAGCGTCGTTGAGATAGTCCTGGCAAGAAGGCTGGAACCGCGCGAGGGGATTGCGATCGGCGCCTCTGCCAGAGCTTTATCCTCAAAGAGGGTGATCTTCGCCTTGGAGGCAGCGTGCACGAGAGCTAAAAACTGCCAAGCGTCCAGCGATTTGCCCATCGCCTCAAGCTTGGCCTGCAGCGCATAGGCGAGCGCCAAATCCATATTGTCGCCGCCCAGCAGAATGTGTTCGCCGACGCTGACCCGCTCAAGTTCCAGGCTGCCCTCAACATTAGTGACCGCGATCAGACTGAAATCGGCTGTCCCGCCACCGACGTCGCAAACCAGCACGATGTCGCCGTGAGCGACCAAATTGCGCCATGTTCTGCCCGTTTGCGCCGTCCAGGCATAGAATGCCGCCTGCGGCTCCTCTAGCAAGGTGACATCCCCAAGCGCCGCGGCCTTAGCAGCCTCGGCGGTGAGACTTCTCGCGACCTCGTCAAACGAGGCAGGAACGGTCACAACAATCTCGCCTTTCGAAAGGTCCCAATCCCGCCCCTGCGCATGTTCCGCGTGCAGGAATGCGTCCCTGAGATGCTGCAGGTAACGGCGTGAGCATTCGAGTGGCGAGAGCTTCTCTTCTGCGATGTCCGATCGCCAGGGCAGGCTCCGCTGTTTCGGGTCGATATGCGGGTTGGACAGCCACGACTTGGCGGAGGTCACGAGACGATCCGGCACAAGCGCGCCCCTGTCGCGCGCGAACTGGCCAAGGATCGGGCGGTCCCCAGCATCGTTCCAGGGCAGAGGAAACGACCCCTCGGGGAACTCCTGCCGATGCGGAATATAAATCGTCGACGGCAGCGTCGCCATCTCGCCAAGCTGATTTGGTCCCAGGAACTGCGGGATTTTGACAATCCTGGTCTCACCACTCTCGATATCGCCGACCGCCATTGCGCTGTTGCTGGTGCCGAGGTCGATACCAAGACTGAAACGAGCGTTCATGGGTGGATGGTCATCCTGGTTGCGGCCATCGGTTCGCGTCAGCGGCCGCGCCGCGTGATGGAGCGTTGGTCGCCTTGAAGTCTACCCCACTGGCCCCATAGTCGGTCGCTGCCGGCTTGCTCGCACTTATTTCAGTTCCACCTCCGCCGGAGCGATTGCCGGGAGCCGGTCGGTCGAACTTCGCAGAACCCGTGGTAGGTTTACCGCATCCGCCTTCCAGCCGTGGTGGACGAGCACTCCGGAGAACGGCGCCGGGCCGCTGATTTTACCCAGCAGGCGGTATTCGTCCGGCGGATAGCCAGCGGCGACCTGCACTGTCGAGCCCTCGCTCTCTGCGCGTACCGGCGAGATCCGGAAGTGTTCCAGCAGCGTCGCCTTGCATCCGGCGTGCACCACGCGCGCGGCTGCCCCGACCCGTGAGTCGTCATATGCGTTAATGTCCTCCATCAGGAAATCGACAAGCCGGCCCCGGGCCTGCAGCGTCGCTAAAAAGCTGACGACCTCGGCGTCTGCCTGGTTCGCGCGAGTTGGAACGGGTATCGGTCGGGCTGCCTCGGCGGCAGCACCTCGCGGATGCTGGTCGGGGCCACCCGTCAATAACATCGTTACCAGTGCGACAAGGCCCAGCACCAGCGCGCCACCCGATAGATAGGGCTGGAATGGGCTCGCCACCGGCAACAATTCCAGGGCGTTGGCCACGAGCAGGAGCAGGACGGCTATGATTGAGACCGCTCTCATCGCGTGCATATCTAACCACAGTTCCATTTGAGGCCACGGTTGCTGACGCACGAACAATATAGGATCTCGACGGCTGTGGAAACGTAACGGCGATGCTAAAAACAGTCGCTCAAAGCCTTTTGGCGCCCAAGGGCGCTTCGCAGGACCTCATCGCGAAAATAAATTCGGCTGGTTCTCCCGATAGAGTGACCAAGAGAACGGACTCCATACCGAGCCGTCGCTGCATCGAGGGCAATCAGGGCCTTCCCGGTCTGATGCATAAAGAGCGGACCATGGGTAAGCATAAACTAGCTTTTGTTGCGTTTGATAGTGCCAAAGAGAAGCATGCAGTGGCAATCGTCGACGACGGTCGCGATGGCGAAGTGCGCTATCTGGGTGAGACGGGGAACGGACATAAGTCTTGAACCATGGCCGATGCAAAATTCGCCGTGTTGTCCGTGGTCGCAGGATCGGGATCGCGCCCCTGCGCAAACGCAAGGTTTTCGGCCCTCCTCATTGAGGCTCGGCTCGGCTTGCGAGCAACCCTCGTTTCAATTTTTGCATACGCGGGGCGGACCACCTGATTTGCCGGGCTCACTTATCGTTAATGCTTTCTTAGCGGAATTCCGGTGCGGGACCGCCTCGGTGTGGGACCGCCTCGCATTGGCCGCCAGGCCCAACGGCAGGGGGCTTGAGGAATGGACATAACGTCTCGCAGCGGGCCGGTCGCGGCAGAAACTTCATCTACGGATGACGTAAGGGAGAAAACGAAGCCTTGAAAAACAATTGGGTGTATGGACAGCCCATGGAGGGGACAACGTCGATCAAATCGCGGCCATGGTGAGGGCGGCACCGCAAATCGGTTGCGTCCTGTCAACACCTTATGTACCGGCAATGCCAAGGAGAGCCTGGAGAAAAAAATTTGCAAACGAGAGAGCTGATTTTTGTGGTTGCGCTGCTAGCTTTCGCCGGCATCGCGCGGGCGCAGACTTGGCCATCCCGACAAATCACGGTGGTCGTTCCGTTTCCACCAGGGGGATCGACAGACGTGGTCGCGCGTATCATGGCCGAACGTATGCGGCCCCTCATCGGCCAGCCCGTCATTATTGAAAATGTTGGCGGCGCGGGAGGAAGCATCGGCGTCGGCCGCGTGGCGCGCGCCGCCCCAGACGGATACACGATTGACATAGGACAGTGGGACACGCACGTAGGCAGCGTGATCTATTCACTGAATTACGACTTGCAGGGGGATTTCGAGCCGATTGGACTGCTGTCGATTAACCCCCAGCTAATGGTTGGCAAAAAAAGTTTACCAGCGAATGATTTAAGAAGCCTCGTGACTTGGACGAAGGCGAACCCCGGGAAGGCGACGCTTGTCAACCAACTCGCTTCGGCACAGCTGACGGGCCAATTGCTGCAGCACCTGACCGGTACAAGTCTTCAACTTATTCCCTACCGAGGTGCCGGGCCCGCAATGACAGATCTGGTGGCCGGGCAGGTTGATCTGATGGTCTCGCAAGCTGCTGTCGTGTTGCCGAACTTGCAAGCTGGAACAATCAAACCAATTGCAAACCTGTCGCCGCGTCGCTCCCTGGCTGTGCCTGAAATTCCGTCCTCGGACGAGAGCGGCGCGCCAGGACTCTACGCCTCCGGATGGTTTGGATTTTTTGCACCGAAAGGCACTCCGAAGGACGTTGTCGCCAAGCTAAACGAGGCCATGGTGCGCGTGCTCAACGAGCCAGCCGTACGGGCCAGATCCACCCAACTTGGACTGGATATCGCTTCGGCTGAGTAGCAGCGACCTGAGGGACTTGCGGCCTTGCACAAGGCCGAGATCGAGAAATGGTGGCCGATCATCAAGTCAGCCAACATCAAGGCCGAATAGGAAGAGTGCAGCAAGACCTCTCGTGGCGCGCCCCAATGTCGGGGCTGGTCAAATTCGTCATGGCGCTCGATCGACGTCTTGCGGACTACCCCTTCCGGGCTCCGGGACTGCCGTGGTATTTATAAGAGCCGTTCGGCACGCAAGGGAGGTAGGCCTCATGAGCATTGGGCAATGGCCGTTAAGCAGAAGGGAAAGTTTATTCGGACACTATAAAGACTTTTGTTCCTGGAGGGGCAGATGTACGCGCAATCACGGCCGACTCTGACATCAAAAAGCGGCTCGGCGTCGATCATCGCAACACGGCGTCGGTTCATGCTGGCGGCAATGGCGGCAGGAGGCGCCTACAGCAGCGTGGGCCCGCAAAGACGCGCACAAGCGGCAATCGTTCAGACCGATACCGCAAACCTTCCTCCACTCCCGCTTCCCGCAGGGATACGCTCGCGCTACGTCAGCGATATCAATGGGCTTACCTTTCACGTGCTGGAAGCTGGCTTCGAGGAGAAGGGTCGGCCTTGTGTATTACTCCTCCATGGATATCCGGAACTCGCGTACGGCTGGCGCAAGGTAATGCTGCCCCTGGCTTCGGCCGGATTTCATGTGCTTGCACCGGATATGAGAGGCTATGGTCGCACGACCGGCTGGGACGACAGTTATGACGGTGATGTTTTCTTATTCCGTCACACAAATTTGGTTAGAGATGCCCTTGGGCTGGTGTCTGCATTTGGGTATCGCTCGGCGTCTGTTATTGGGCGTGATGCCGGTTCGCCGGTCGCCGCCTACTGCGCCCTGATACGGCCGGACGTGTTCCATTCGGTCGTGATGATGACGGCCCCGTTTGCCGGACCACCGGCACTGCCGTTCAATACGGTTGGTGGTACAAAGCAGGATGGAAACACAGCTTCTGATGTCAGGAGCATCAACGCGGATTTGGCCAAGCTGTCTCCTCCACGCAAGCACTACCAAGTCTATTACACGACGCGTGAGGCAAACGGCAACATGCGGAATGCCCCACAGGGCTTGCACGCCTTCCTTCGCGCGTACTACCACTACAAGAGCGCGGATTGGAAAGGAAATAAGCCCTTCAGGCTCAAATCGCTGACTGCCGAAGAGCTCGCCCAGATGCCGCGCTATTACATCATGGATCTCGACAAGGGCATGGCGGAAACTGTCGCGTCGGTGATGCCCTCCGCCGCTGAAATCGCAGCTTGCAGATGGCTCCCTGATATTGAACTGGAGGTATACACTACCGAATATGAAAGGACGGGATTTCAGGGCGGGCTTCAGGGTTATCGACGCGTTGGTCCCAGGTTCACCGCGGACTTGCAAACTTACTCGGGACGTACGATCGACGTGCCATCACTATTCATAGGCGGAAAGAGCGACTGGGGTGTTTTCCAAGTTCCCGGCGCGTTCGAGCGCATGCAGAGCACCGCCTGCACCCAGATGCGCGGTGCTCATCTTATTGATGGCGCGGGACACTGGCTTGAGCAAGAGCAGCCGGAGCAAGTCAGTCAGCTGCTTATTCAATTTTTGAAAAGCGCAAGCTAAAGAGTAAGGGTAGGCGAGGGCGCGCTCTTCGTTGAGTGGCCCGCGCGGACCGTGTGGCGGCCTCGCGCGTAAAATTGAGCCGGGCCGAGCACAAGGAGGATAGCTTCTTCGCACCGGCCTTGCATGCCCGAGCGGCGAGCGCTGAAGCGGCCGCAGCCCGTTACAGAAAGAGGCGTTACGAAACAGCATCGATCAAGAACGTCACGCCTCTCCCCAGACAACGGTTGGGTCTATGCCACGCCCGGGCAGGTGACCGACATCGCCTGGCAGGAGGGCGAGCTGGTCTGCTCCGGGCTCGGTTGCGTCAGCGCGGTTTGCGGAAGCGGAGCATCACTTGCGAGGCGCCCTGTCTCGAACGCACCGCGAGATCGTCGCTCGGATTCATCAAAGCGTTGCTTTCGGCTTCAAGCATGAATCCCGCTGCGGTCACTTCGCGCTTGATGACTTCGGGATCGATACGGTGCAGCGATTGCGTATCGCGCGTGCCCGATCCAGCCGCCGCAACATAGTCGCTGATCATATAAGTACCCCCGGGTTTGAGGGCGGCAAAAACTGCTCGGTTCATGGCGTTGGTATCGGTGGAGAACATACCCATGTTCTTGAAGTCGTGGTAATTCTCTGAAATCCACACGACATTCAACGGCTCGGACGCCCGAAGCTCGCCGAACGGCTGTTCGATCTTCGAAACATTGCCGTAGGCCGCACTGGCGATGATGGGATCAACGCCGGTTTTCAACGCTTCGTTGAAAGTTGGCAGATTAGCGGCATAGACATGTCCAGCGGTGCCGACGGCCTTGGCCAAGAGGCGTGTCACATAGCCTCGGCCAGGAACGAGTTCTAACACCTTGTCGCCAGGCTTGACACCGGCGAAGGTCAGCATGTCCGCTGGCTTGCGCCGCGTGTCGAGGTCAATGTCCCCTTGGGGACGATTGGTGTCGGCAATGGCTCCCGCGATGTTGGCAGGCACTGAGGCGACAGGTGCGGCGGTAATCGCGGCCTCTCCCGTCAAAGCGGGCGTGGCGTAGGAAAGCAGCACGCTGGCCGCAACAGTGGCAAAAAAGGCAATGGGCTCTTTCATGTTTTCCTCCCTACACTCTGCCATCAGTCCATACACGCTTTCTGCATGAAGTCCATATCACACGTTCGCTTCGCCAGAAGGGCCGTTATGGCTGCCCGGCCGACCGAAGGATGGCCCGACCGCGGTAGGCGTTCACCTGCGCGACGGCAGTTTACAGCACCCGTGCTTTGGTGCACGGTGAGGACGCCGCAGTCGTCCATTTCGCAGGCTCGATCCAGTCATCCTGCTGTCAGGAAACGCGATCTCGGCAGCCACGGCAAGCCGTAGGAGCGTGTCCGGCGTGATCTCGTTCGGGGTGGGGACGCGTGAGGTCTAGGTTCACCTGGCTTTCAGCGCCCATTCGCACGCACTTTCAGCGCCCGTTCGCGCGCATCGTTCAGCTCCGCCATCTTTGCCGCCGAGCCGCCGCGATCCGGATGATCCCGGTACGCAATCGCGCGATAAGCGTTGTCGATCTGCTCCCGCGTGGCGTCACGCGGTACTATTGAGGTTCTCCCACGGCGACGCCGGCGCCGGCAGCGAAGCCCCCGAAGGCCCGCTCCGTCGTCGCGCCGCCGTCGTGCCGCTGGAGCTGGCGCATGGCCTCGATCGCCACACTACAGCCTCCGAATGCGCAGGCTATTTCAGGCGCTGCGGCTATGATCCATTATGATCGGGACGTACTGGTAGCGAACGCAGGTTCGTCGGTGGTGGCAGCGATCGCACGCAATAACCATCGGTCCGTTTCTTCAGGCCGAAGTACACGGCACCTCACTCTGCCGGCTGCTTTCCTCTGACCTGCCCGTACGGCCGTACAACCTCAAGAGCCGAACGGTCTTGCGCCTTGAGATGCTTGAGAGGTTGTCCAGCCGATAAGGGAACCGGGTCGTCTATTAGATTTGTTGGTGGAGGAGCCGCCGGCGGCTTCGATCCTGCGCATGCGCTGAGCGTGCGGCTAAATGCCAGCGGCTACGAGATCATTTCCGGTCATCACCGTCGCCTTGCGGCGGTGAAGGCCGGGGATCGAGGAAGTGCCTGCTGGGTCCGCGATGTCGGATGACGAAGCTTACATGGCGCTGGTGCTGAACAACGCGCAGGGAGAGCTGCATGCTCTGGAACAGCGATGGCACTGATCGAAAGCGGAAAGCTGCACAACGCAGATCGGCAGGAAGGTTACAACTGTTGCGCACAAATAGACTGCGGCACAAGTGGCAAAAACCCATATGGGTTTTGCGGACGCCATCGCAGGCGCCTTTGACGGCACTCCCGAACAGCAGATGGAGGCCCTCGAACGGACGCCGGGGCTGGACGAGTTGCGCCCTTACTGGCGTCACCTCTCCGAAATCCATGTTGCCTCTCGAATGGCTTTGGCCCGCGCTTTGTTCAGGACATCATCGTCGACGAATGACCGTCGAGCAGGCGCGCAAGTTTGCGTCACGCTCAAGAATTAGTTGCGCCCCCGACGACCTTCCCGCAATTGCACAGGCGCTTGTCGACGGCGTCCTAGATCGAAGATCTGCCGCGCTTCGATGGCCTCGTAAGTGAATGCATCGACGGTCTGGTCGAGGACAAGCAGCGGCTTATCGACGAGTTGACGGAAAAACTGCGCATATCGCGACCGCCCACCATCTGGTGATGATGAAGATTTGCCGGGATGTCGAAGCCAAGCACCGCGCGTTGATCGAGAAGGGAAGGCACGACATGTACCGCACGCGAAGAGGAAATTGCGGGTCGCATCAATCACCTGCGGCGCAACGTTTCCCTTGACGAATGGAAGATGTCGGCTGCCACCGAACAGCGGGCAGTGCTGAATCTGTCTGCCGCGGACGCTGGCTCGTCGTCATTCAACAAGCAAGAAAACAAGTGTTCAACTGATTGTTGTGAAGACCGCCGTTTTCAGGGATCGCGGCGTTCTATCGGCAGGCGCAGGAGGCTGGTTGCCGTATCTATTTTAAGAGTAACTTCTGGGCAAGCGTACGCTTGAGCTGCCGTTTGATGCGCCGACCTGCGGTGAAGATGCGCCGCCACCGGCCGCGTTCAAATATATCGGGAAATAGAATTGCCCAGCCGGCGAGCTTTCAGCTATCGCTTACAGGAGATCGTATGTCTTTATCGACCTGGAACAACTGGTCGAGCGCGGTAAGGCGTTGGCGGAGAAGCTTGACGAGCGTGTAGGCGAGCTCGAGGCCGAATTGCAAGTCGCTCGACACGCCGCTGCAATTCTGAGGTTACGGGAGGAAGTCCAGAGTCTTCGCAAATAAAGTCAGCATGCTTCCGAGTCGTCCTGGAACGTCTCCCGCCGTGGGGTCTCCGCCGGGGTCTGTGGAAGGGGGGTCTCATAGCCGGTCCCAGACGCGCATTCCGCGTGTGGATCTGCTGGTCCGTTTCTGAGGACCTGATCGCTGCGGTATCCCTGGTTCAGACGAACTTTGAAGCCCTTGGTCAGGACATCATGCGATATGCCGAACACGATCCTCATGGAGATCCGCAGCAGCGTGCGTGTTCTCAAGGCGCAAAGATCATAGCCCGCGGGAGATCGGCTGTTTGCTCAAGCTCTCTCGTAATACGGTGCACCGATCCTGCGCCCACATGATCGTGAGACCGCTGCGTCATCACCTTGCGACGCGCAGACGCTGTCCAGACTCGAGGACGCGTTCATCCGTGCATGCGGCAATGTCGTGCGCGTCCGGCAACCGCTCGCCGATGATTTTGTCATTCGGTGGGTTTACGGGTAGCCGTGGACCACGGGCACCATGACAGTCCCTTGAGGCGGGGGGGCGAGCTTGGTGGCGGCAGGGTGGTCGAGCCGATCGGCTTTCTCACGCCTCGTGCCCAATTATTTCGCGCGATTGTTTCCGCAGCGGCTCGATCGTCGTCGTCATCCGAGGGTCGAGCCGCACCCGCGCTCTCGTCGTTTTTATTCGCCGATCTTGTTCGCCATGTCGCCGGTAGGCCGTGTTCCGGCCTGAGCGCAGACGAGTAGGCGATCCGAAAAGACCGCCCCTCGTTCTCCCGGCGGCGTCAGAGCTTGGCTCGCGTTTTCAGGAACGCGAGGTAGCGCGGGTCTTCAGAGGCAAAGATTTCCGGGCCTTCGGCCATGTAAGCCCGCATGAGTTCATCCGCCGCTGCGTCCGGCTCCTCCCCATCAAGCAGGACCTGGCCATAGCGCAGGTGCAAGAATGGGTTGCCAAGCGCCCCGGGGCAAGTCATCGCGTACTGCAACGCCTCTTTGGCCGAAGACTTATAGCCGGCCAGGAAGGCCGCATCAGCGATCGCAGCAAGAATCCATGTGGATGCGTTCCACTCGTTCTTTGGATCGGGAACAAGCCTCCAAGCCTTGTTATACTCAGCGATAGCTTCCTCATACGACTTCGCAGCGGCGAGCTCGTCGCCCCGTGCGCTATGAGCTTTGATTTCCTCATAGAGCGCGGGTTCCAGCTCTTTTTGAATGACTGACACCCGGTCTACCTCTTGAGCAACGTGAAGTCCGGAGGAGCCGGGGGCTGGTACGTCTCCCCTAATCTCGCGCCGGCACTGCGATTTATCGAACTTGGTTGCAGAGCATAGTTGTCTGGATCAAGCATAAATTGGCGAACCTCGGGCGATTTAGGTCCAAAAAAGCGGCCTACGTCGTTCCACCATGTCACCGCGTCAGTCCTGTGGGCCATATCGACTTTCGAGTCAATATTGATCAGGGTACCGTCGTCCCCGACCAACTTAAGGCCGTTTGGATTGCCTCTCAAAAGCGGCCCCTCCCCCACAATCTGACCCTCAGAGCGCATCCGTTCTACAACGGCGGCTCCGGTTCGGGAGAACTTATCGGGCGTGGCGCCCATATACTTTGACCGAAGGGAACCGGGCGTACCCTGCGCACCGTCCGCGGCGCCTGAGGCCGCGCCCGTGCGGTCGCCGGCTTCCGCTGCCATCTTGCTAGCATCCTGCGTGATGGCGGGGGCCGCTTTGCCGACGTCGCCGGTGATGTCAGCTGCTTTGCCGACGTCGCCCGTGATGTCGGCTGCTTTGCCGACGTCGCCGGTGATGGCGGCTGCTCTGCCGACGTCGCCAGTGACCCCGGCGACGTCCGCTCCTGGAAT
>JASHRR010000258.1 GCA_030037185.1 Xanthobacteraceae bacterium
AAGCTCTGGTCTGCTCGTCGGTGCCGCAAGGACAACGTGCCGTGCCGCGCGTTCTGCACAACGGCGCCATGCTCACTTTTGGCACCCGAAACCGGCGGCGCGCCGGAGCGACGCGCCGGCAGATGGGCCTTCACCACCGTCTCTGCCTTGCTGTTTTCCGGCGTGACATTTTTGCCCTCGCTCGCCACCGAAATCGCGCCTCAAGACCGCCGCTCCGGTTACGCCGACATGAGTCGCGAAAGCAAGGCCATGCAGGACGACGATACTGCCAATCCCGGCATGCTGGCAGTGCTCGACGGCGAGGCGCTGTGGAACCGCAAAGTCGGCGCCGCCAACCGATCCTGCGCGGACTGCCACGGCGATGCAACCCGGAGCATGAAGGGCATCGCGGCCCGCTATCCGGCATTCGACGCCGCAAGCGGCAGGCCGGTCGACCTCGAAGAACGCATCAATCTCGAACGGACCGAGCGCCAGAAGGGAGCGCTGCTGCGTTATGAAAGCGATGAGCTGCTGGCCCTGTCCGCTTATGTGGCACGCCAATCGCGAGGTCTGCCGATAGCGCCGCAGGAGGACGAGCGGCTCGCGCCCTTCACGGCTGCCGGCCGCGATTTCTTCAACAAGCGGCAAGGACAGCTCAACCTGTCCTGCGCGCTCTGCCATGACGACAACTGGGGCAAGCGGCTCGCCGGCAACATCGTGCCGCAAGGGCATCCGACCGGCTACCCGCTCTACCGCCTCGAATGGCAAAGCCTCGGTTCATTGCAGCGGCGCCTGCGCAACTGCATCTCGGGCATGCGCGCGGAAGTTCCCGACTATGGCGCAAGCGAATACGTCAATCTTGAGCTGTTTCTGATGCAACGCGCCCGCGGCATGGCAATGGAGTCGCCGGCGGTGCGCCCGTAGCGTGCCCGGTAACTCATATGCAAGTCTTTGAAATAAAGAACTCTTGAAGTCATTTGATAGCAAAAATCCCAAGCCGGTAAACAACCGCAACTCTGTTATTTTTGCCGTCTTTGAGACGAATTCGACGGCAAAAGAAGAGATGCGGTCTAACGACCGGGACACAAACGTTCCTCCCGAACTCCTACTCACGCAGCGCCTGCAGATCCAGCGGCCCGTCGTAAAGGCGCTTCGCCCGCACCAGCGCCGTGGCGATGCGGGCCTGTGGCCAGCCGCCATGGCGGGCGTTGAGGACGAACTTGTCTTCGATGTCCTGGCGCGTCAGCGGCTCGTGGGCGCCGCCGCGCATATGGGGCTGGCGCTCCTCGATGACGCTGCCGTCGCGCATGACGGCGCGGATATGGCCCGTGAAGTTGGCCGGATAGGGATTTTCAGGATCGACGACGTAACCGACCTTGGCGGCAATCGCCAGCACTGCCGGATCTCTCACCGCTGCGTCGGTGAAATCGCCAAGCCCCACATTGCCACGCAGGAATGCGGCGGCGATGCAGTAGGGCGTGGAAAATTTCCCGCCATAGCCGTTGGACGGCCGCTGCTTGTCAGCGAGCGGCTCCCAAAGGCGGTGCACGGTCCCTTCGCCCACCTCGCATATCAGTTCCTTGATGGCGCCGGGATCGATGCCTCTCGCCGACAGCCTGCGGGCGCAATCGATGTAGGGATGCGTCATCGTCCCGCATGGGTAGGGTTTGAAAGCAAGCGCCTGGCCGACCCAATGCTCCCCGAAATCGGCGACCAGCGCGTCGTAGTTGCCCTTGGCAGTGCCGGCGAAGCCGTGGAAAAGACCGTGTGTGCCTTCGAACACCGTGCGCGGGCCAACGAAACCATGTCTCGCCATCATGGCGGCGCGAACTCCCGATTGCGCAGCCCAGCCCGCATGCATGCGCTTGGTCCAGGCGCCTTCCGCCAGATATTCGATGATGCCAGACGCCATGCTGCCGGCGATGCCCAGCGCGTTGACGATAGGGCGGCGGTCGAGCTTGAGAGCCGTCGCCACTGCAGCGGCCGCCGCCATGGCGCCGAACACCGCTGTCGGATGAAATCCGGCCTGGTGAACGAGCTTCGGCGTCACCAGGCCGAGGCGGCACATGGTCTCGATGCCGACCGCAATGCCGGTCAGCGCCGCGCTGCCGTGCGGATGGTAGCGCTCGCACGCGGCCAGCACCGCCGGCACGATAACGGCGCCGGCATGCACCGGGCCACCCTCGAATGTGTCGTCGAAGTCTTCGCCATGGGCAGCCGTACCGTTGAGGAGCGCAGCGCCGACCGCGCTCAACGTGGGGGTATGGCCGATGGCGGTGCATGGGCCGTCGTCGTCGCAGGCCGCGAGCGTGCTCGTGACATAATCCAGGTGGCGCGCCGTCAGGCAGAGCCCAACGACATCGATCGCAAGATCTTCGCATTTGGTCCGCATCGCGGCCGGAAGGCGTGCCGGATCGACTGCGATGATGCGGTCGGCGAGGCGCTCGGCGACCGTGACAGAAGGGACGCTCTCGCTCATGGGCTCTCTTTGCCGCTTCAGTTGTTTCGCAGGCGCATGCCGCCAAAACCCGCAATGCGATTGATAAGAGCGATCACCGCGAAGGTGAATACCAACATGACGATGCCCAGCACGGCGATGGCGCCGAGATCTCCGCTCTCGTTGAGGTCGAAGATCAGGACGGAGATCACCTTGGTGTCGGACGTGAACAGCATGATGGCCGCCGACAGCTCGCGAATGACGCCGATGAATATGAAGCACCAGGTGGCTATCAGGCTGGTGCGCAAGAGCGGTGCCGTGATGCGAGAGAGGGTACCGAGGCGCGTGGCGCCGAGAATGCGGCTCGCCTCTTCGAGATCCGGGCTGACCACCCGCAAAGCCGATTGCAGCTGCTGATAGGCGGCCGGGAGGGCGATGGTAATAAAGGCGATGAGCAGGATCCACAAGGTGCCATAAAGCACGAACGGCGGACGCGTGTAGGCCAGAAACAGCCCGACGCCGAGCACGATGCCGGGCACCGCCACCGGAGCCGTGGCGAGAAAACCCAAGGTCTTATGCCAGCCGATGACCTTGCGCGAGGTGATGTAAGCGATCACCACCGCCATCACGGTGCCAATCGTCGCCGCGCTGGTGCACAGGATCAGGGTATTTCGTGCTGCGACGCCGGTTGACGACAATTCGAAGAACACGAACGCGATATTGTGGAGGGTCACGTTTTCAAACGAGACGAACTCGGACGGTACGCGCGAAAATGCTGCATTAACGAGCGCTGCATAGGGCAGGAACACCGGATTGAGCAACACCAGCAAAGCCGCAGCGAGCGCCGCCCATTTCCACCGGCCGAGCGCAAGGCGCCGCGGATCGCCGTGCCGGCCGCCCACGACCGAGTAGCCGCGGCGGCCCAGGATGATAGCTTCGGCCCGCAGCAGTGCGACGGTGAGCGCCATCAGCGGCAACGAGGCCGCCGCTGCAAGCTCAAGCTTCGGCGGATATTGGAACAGGCTCCAGATCTTGGTGGTCATGGTGTGAAAGCCGGCCGGCAGTGCGAGAATCGCCGGTGATCCGAACAGCGTCATCGCCTGTAGAAATGCAATGAGCGCGCCCGCGAGCAGCGCCGGCATTGCCAGCGGAACAGTGACCCGCCGCGCCGTCGTCCACGTGCTGCCGCCGAGGATTGAAGAGGCATCCTCAAGATCGCCGGGCATCCGATCGAGCGTGTTGGCGACGAGCACGAAGACATAAGGAAACGTGTAGCAAGAGATGACAAAGATCACACCGGGCAGCGTGTAGATGTTGAACAGATAGTCGTCCGGCTCGGCGCCGGTTAAGGCGCGAAAGAGCTGGTTGAGAAGCCCGCTGTTTGGCGCCGCAAGCAATTCCCATGCTATTGCGCCGAGAAACGGCGGGGTGACGAACGAGGCGGTCACCAGCGCCCGCACGGTGCGGCGCAGCGGCATGTCGGTGCGCGCCACGAGCCACGCCAGCGGCGCCGCTACGGCGCAGCAGATCGCCGCCGAACTCAATGCCAAAATGACGGTGGTGACCAGCGGATCAAGGAACGTCGGATCGGTCGCGAGTTCGACGAAATTCCTGATGGTAAAGCCGCCGGCAGGGTCACGAACGCTATAATAGACCAGCCACGACAGCGGCAACACAATCAGCAGTGATAGCGCCGCAGAGAATGCTAGCAGGATAGTTTTATCAATTTTTTCAACAACTTGATAGTCCATTACCTGGATACCAAAAGGATTTGGGATTCGTCAGCACCGAGCCAGCATGTCATATGGTGCCAGCAGAAGGCCGCCCATGCCATCGAATTCGGGTGTGCGTTTGGCCGCCACGGCCCCGGTGCGGGCTTATTTAAGGTCATCGACGCCCGCACCTCGCAGCCCCGCGCGGCACGCCGCTTTGAATTTGATGCCCGGCGCCGCCTCCGGAAACCGTGCCACCTTATCGGGGCTTAACACAACCGGCTTGGCCGGGCTCGTGTATGGTCGTGCCTGCTGAGGTCGGGACGTGACTATCGCCGGCGCGCCGGTGGCGTCGGCCTTGAAAGCGGTGAGCGACAATTACGCAGCGAAATCCGGTGTCGTCGTGAAACCGAAATATGACGCCGGAAACGTCGGTGCTCTCGCGGGTAACTGACGGGCGGCGTGACCCTGATGGTCGGTCCGTTGTCGCAGCGGCTCGCGCCCATCAAGCCGTGGATGGAGCGCTAT
>JASHRR010000259.1 GCA_030037185.1 Xanthobacteraceae bacterium
AGGGCTCTACCGGATCGTGCAGCCGGCCTTCGCCCCGGGCGCTCGCCTGGACCGGGCCTATCACAAGCTCCGGGGCATTCCAGTAGCGGCGGTCCTGTTCCTGGTGTTGCTGACCGGGCACCTCGGCGGCAGCCTGACCCACGGGGACGCCTATCTGCTGCAGTACGCCCCCGGCTCCGTCCGGGTGCTGGCCGGACTGCCAGCCGATGCCGAGCCAAGGCCCAAACCCGCGGATGTAGCCTCAGCGGACATTTATCTCGATGTGGTGCAGCCGGCATTGGATCGGCGCTGCCTGGTCTGCCACAACGGCGCCAAGAAGTCCGGCGGCCTGTCGGTGGCGAGCTACGAAACCCTGATGAAGGGCGGCTCCAAAGGCGCGGTGATCACCGCCGGCAATGTCTCTGCCTCCGACCTCTTCCGCCGGGTCAATCTCGCGCCCGGCCGTTCCGATTTCATGCCCAAGGACGGCAAGACCCCGCTCAACAAGAACGAAATCGCAGCGATCGGCTGGTGGATATCGCAGGGCGCCCCGAAGAGCGTGACGGTAGGCGAGCTGAAGCCGACGGCAGAAGCCTCCGCGGCCATAGCGGCGATGATCGGGACTGCCGGCGCGGAGGGCGAGGAGGAGACGCCGAACCCTTTGGGCCCGGACGAGGAGCCGCTGCCGCAAGTCGCTGAGGCTGACGCGGCGGCGGTGGCGAAGGTCGTGGCCGAGGGCTTCACCGTCAGGAAGGTGGCCATGGGCTCCAACCTCGTAGACGTGGACTACATCTCGGCCAATGCGGTGACGCCCGCCATCATCAACGATCTCGCCAGATTCGGGCCCAACATCCTGCGCCTCAATCTGAGGCACGCCGGCGTCACCGACGCCGAGATCAAGACCATCGCCGGCTTCTCCAACCTCCGGCGCCTGCGCCTGGAGGAGAACGCAATCACCGATGCGGCGGCCGAGGACATCGCCGGCCTGAAGGACCTGACCTACCTGAACCTGACCAACACCAAGGTGACGGATGCAGGCTTCGCGCAGATCTCGACGCTGCCCAAGCTGTCGCGCGTCTACATCTGGCAAACCGACGTAACACCTGCGGCGATAGACAAAGTCAAAGCCTTGTGCAAAGACGTCACCATCTACGCCGGCCTCACAGGCAAGGATGTCCCCGTCGAAACCAAGATCATGACGCCCGCAAATTGATCGCGGGCGGACGAGGCAAGAGCAGGAGGGCGGCCCGCGTCGGCAGCCGCCCTTTGTCTTTTCGGGTTTGCAAGCTCTGCCGGGACGGGCTGTTCACCTGTCACCCTCATCAAGGCAGCAGCTCCATGAAAGAGTGGATCACCGTCTTGAAGGCCGCCGATGCGGCCGCGCGATGGCACGTCCGCAAGGCCAACGAGCCCTATATCAATCACCTTGTGGAGGTCGCCTCGCTTGTTGCGGAAGCAACGCAGGGTAAGGATCCAAGTCTCGTCATTGCCGCACTGCTTCACAATGCCATCGAAGACTGCGGGGTTCCGCACGAGCTGATCGCAGATGCCTTCGGGACCGACGTGGCCGATCTTGTCATTTAGGTAACGGACGACAAGACGCTGCCCAGAAAGCAGCGCAAGAAAATACAAATAGAGACCCGCCCACCAGAAAACCCGGCGCGCGAAGATCCTCAAGCTCGCCGATAAGACCAGCAATTTGCGTACCCTGGTGACGAGCCCGGCGGCGGACTGGTCAGTGCGGCGCAAGATCGAATACATCGAGTTCGCGCGCAAAGTGGTCGCTGGTTTGGGCGGGGCGAATGATTACCTTGAGAATCGATTCAATGAGGCGGTACGCGCCGCCGAGCAGTCCCTCTTGCCGCCTTTGTAGATAGCCGTCCGTCGTCACACGGCGAAGGACAACCTGTTGATGTCAGCACGTCTTTCGCAAGTCTCCGCCCCTGAACCCGCGCCGGGGTTCTATCAGCCCGCATAGACCCAGAAGTCGGCGATCGCTGCAGCTGCGGACGCCGGCATGGGGCCAGGGACCTCCACGCAAGCAAAAGGGTGAGGGCGCCGCCCGTAGCGGTCCTGCCAAGCCATTGCTATGCCGGCGAAGTCGCGAATGTCGGAAAGGAAATATTGCGCCCGGACCACGTTCGCCGCCGACACGCCGACGGCCTGGCAGACGGCGTCCATGTAGGACATGAGCAGCCCCCCCTGCAGTTCGCCGGCCAGGCTCAGCGCATCGAATGCACCCGCCTGTTCGCCCCCCGGTACACGGCCGTCGGCCGCGACGGCGATCAGCCCGGACGGGAACACGAGTTCGCCCGCACGCACGCAGGGCCCGTACGTCGCCGCGGCCGGGATGCCGGTTGCGACCACCTGCTTGCGCCGCCTTGCAGCGCTCTTAAGTGCGATGAGGTTGATTTCGATCATGCCCTCGGTGTTGGCATAATCTTTCGCGGGAACCGGCGTTATGGCGCAAGGAATGTCGCGGAAATGCTGCAACCACACCTCCATGAAATCGGGGAAATTCTCGACCCCGCGAATATAGGCTTGAGCCTTTAGGCTATGTTCGAGTGCCGAGCCCGCGGCCTTGAGTGACGGCTCCAGCCGATCAGTGATGACGTAATGAACCTGTCTGCGGAACGCCGTCTCGCCGCCCCAATTCCGCTCGGGGCCGACGTAAACCCTGGGGTCGAGGGTGCCGTCCGGCCGGAACGCCATGTTTCCGGCGACGAACACGAAATCGCTCGCCGCCACGGCCGGGTTGTAACCGGAGGCCGAGATCGCCTGACCGGGCAGAGTGAACTTATCGATTTGGGAGTCCTGGTCTGCAACGACAGCGATCATCGAGGTATGGATATTGGTGCGCGCCGTGAAGCAGCGCGCCATGATGATGGAGGTGCTGGGCGGTATGTAGCTGCCGAATTCCGCAAACCGCGCCAGGTGATAGGCCGATACTGCCGGACCCTTGGTGTAGAACTGGTCGACCCGAACCGCGTTGCTGAGATCAGTCCCGAATTCCTTGAGAATGCCGCGCATTCGGCGCAGCAGATAGTCGGCTTCGCGCCGCAGCGGCGGCCGGCCGCTCAGGCGGTTGCCGGGTGGGCCTTCCACTTCGGGCGCCAGTCCCTGCTCGAAGTCGAAGGCTTCGTGACCATTGAGGAACACCCACGGCCCCGCTTTCACCGCGTAGGCATAGTTGATGGCGCTACCGGCAAGGCGTGTCGATTTTGCCGTCACGGCCGAAGATGCTGGCGCGCCGCCGATATCGGCCTGGGCCAGGGATACAGGCGCGCTTGCAGCGCGGCCTCCCGCGGCGGCACTGGCGCCGCCTGTCGGCAAGGCCGCCGCTGCGGGCAGGGCAGCGCCCTGGCAAAGGAAACCGCGCCGTGTGGTAAGACCGCCCTCTTGCGCGCCCATCTTGCCCTCCCGTTTCGCAGCGATGTCCGCCAATGCATTTGTTATCGCACCACCGATGTCGCCGCCGCAATGCTGCGTCCTTCAAGCCGCGCCGGCAATGCCGCAGTGAGCGGTCCAGTCCATGGCTTAGGGCAAGGCCGGTGCTGTCTTTGGTGGCGCGCGGTGATGCGTGGCCTGCTCATAGGCAAAAGCCAGCTTGAGCAGGGTCGGCTCGCTGTAAGGTCGGCCGAAGAAGGTGATGCCGACGGGCAGATTGTCGGTGGTGAACCCCGATGGCACCGTCATCGAGGCGGCGTAGATCAGGAAGGTGTTCCAGGTCGGCACGCCCTTGTTGCTCGCGTAAGGCGGACTGATACCATCCTTGATAAGCGTCGGCTGGTGCTCGACCGTTTTGTGGACGATGGCGTCGAGCTTGTTGTCGGCCATGACCTTGAGGACGGTGAACATCAGCTCCTCGCGCGCCTCGAGATAATCGAGGTAGCGCGCAGCATCGAGCGCGGGCGGCGGATTCTTCCACCGGTCCGCTTTCGTGGGCGGAAAGCTCTTGGCGAGTTCTGGCGAATTGGCGATGTCCTGGCGCGACTTGATGGGTGAGTTGGGATTGCGCGCCAAATAGAGCTTCAGCCCCGCTTCGAAACTGTCGGGATTGGTGGCCCGTTTGGCGAGCAATGCCTTGAGGTTCGGGATTACGATGGGATCGACCACCACGGCGCCGGCTGCCTTGAGTTCAGCCACATTTCGCGCGAATACCGCATCGACCTTTTTGAAGTCCTCCGATCCCGGCTCCGATTGCACGCCGATCGGCTCGCGCAGAATGCCGATGCGCGCCCCCTTAAGTCCATCGGCGGCGAGGAAGCGCGTGTAGCTGCCGTCCACCCTACCGACGCCGAGCGCCGTCACCGGGTCTTCCGGGTCGTAGCCCACCATGCCGTCGAGCAGCAGGGCGAGGTCCTTCACGGTTCGCGCCATCGGCCCCATTTGCGCGGTGGGTGAAGGGTAGCCATCCCACATGCCGCTGCGGCTCACGAGACCAGGCGTTGGCCGCAGACTGGCGACGTCATTCCAGCCCCCGGGGCGGCGGATCGACGCGAAGGTCTCCTCGCCGATCGCCACTGTCGAGAAGTTCGCTGCGACCGCAGCCCCCGAGCCGCCCGAGGAGCCGCCGACGGTCCGTTCAAGGTCATACGGATTGTGGGTAATGCCGAACATCGATCCATAGGTATCGCCGGCCGCATACTCGCTCAGCGTGGTCTTGCCGAGGATAATGGCGCCAGCCTTGCGCAACCTTTCGATCGGAAACGCATCCCGTGGCGGCCGGTAATCCTTGAACACCTGCGTCCCCAGCGTCGTCGGCATTCCGGCGGTGTCGATCTCATCCTTCACCAGGACCGCAATACCGTGCAGTGGACCGATCGGGCCCGAAGCTCGATAGGCGGCATCGAGCCGGTCGGCGTCTTCGAGCGCATGGTCGTTGAGCGTAATGATCGAATTGATGTTCGGACCCCGCTTGTCGTACGCCGCAATGCGATCGAGATAGCCCTGGACGAGCTGGCGGGCCGTGAGCCTGCCGGATTTGAACGCGGCCTGGATATCATCGATCGTCGCCTCCATGATCTGAAATGGCGCCACATCCTTGCGCTCCTGCGCCTGGCCGAGCGACAGGCCTGCCGACAATGCGGCGACGACTATTGTGCCGACGGCGACGTTCCGGTTGTTCATCGTGAGAGAGCCCCTGCTGCGATAAGGGATAGACGCTACACCATCGCGCTCTTCTTTTCAGCTGTCGGTGCGCGCAAACGCCCGGTCTTGACGTTCCTGCCGCGCGCCTGGACGCAACCAATGCGAGAATGAATTTTAGCCAAGCGCAAACGCGTGCTGTTGACAACAATTGACGTTGATGCGGCCGCCACTGTCTCTTGACTCTCATCGTCGCCCTTTGATCGTTGCGACATGCTCGAAGCTGTGAGCATGGGTGCCACCAGAAGCCTGCGCTCAGCCAAACGCGCCAGGAACCCCTGCCTTCAGGCATGGGAGGGCGAGCGGCGCGCCGCCAACCGCCGAAACGAAATAGCTGTCGGTCCAAACCCGCCAGCCAGCAAGCGACGTAGGTACAAGGTGCGCGGCGACAAGCTGTCCGCGACACGCGTATCTGTTGCGATTGCCTTGCCATCGGCACGATTACCCGTCACAACCGGCCATGCCTAAGCGGCTGCGATTCTGTGGCAACCAGTGGTGCAACCTCTGCCGCTGCATGCACGAGCGCATGCGCGGTTCTGTTCACCGGCATGCCAACCAAGCGTCGTATTCGCCGCGCGCCCGCAGGCGGCGTAGCGGGGGTGATTTCGGGGCACTGCCTGCAAGGCGCTTACGGGGACCACCTGAATGACCGTTTTATTCGCCGTCTCAAAGGAGTTAGGTCGTCCGGTCGTCCGGTCTCGGACCGCGGCATGGGCTTGCGCTGCGCGATCAAGCGCAGTCACGACACGATCGGCATGTGCACGACCGCGGGAGCGGCGGCCGGATCTGCCAATGACAAGCAGCTGCAGGGTGCCGCCATGGTCGCCAAACGACGCGACGAGGCCGGGACCAGGCATCGGCCACTGCCGAACGGATTCGAGCCGCTAAAAGACGAACCATAGACAGATGTGAGCGACCACGCTGTGTCCGAGGCATCGCGGGGCGGTGGCGCGCCCACCAGCAATCTCGACCAGCGCCCGTTGCTGGTGATTGACGGCGACTCTTTCGCCCACCGATCCTATCACGCCCTTCCGAAGACCATTCGGCGCCAGGACGGCAAGGGCGCGGGCGCTATCGTCGGCTTCGCCAATTTCCTGTTGCGGCTCTATCAGACGGAACGGCCACGTGCGGTGATCGTCGGTTGGGATACGCTGGAGGTACCTACCGAACGGCACAAGAAATTTCCCGCCTACCAGAGCGGGCGCCGGTTTGACGATGCCTTGCTGGATCAGCTCGAGGCTCTGCCTGAATTCGTCGCGGCGTGCGGGTTTGCAAACGCCAAGGCGCCCGGTTACGAGGCGGATGACTTCCTCGCGGCCGCGGCTGGCGCGGAGGAGCGGCGCGGCGGGACGGCGCTGGTCGCGAGCGGCGATCGGGACACATTTCAGCTGGCCTCGCCAGCGACAACGATCCTGCATCCGGTGCGCGCGGGCGAGATGGCGCGCATCGGCCCGCGAGAAATCCGGGAGCGTTACGGCGTCGACCCGAAGCAGGTGCCGGATTTCATCGCGCTGCGCGGCGATCCTTCCGACAAGCTGCCGGGCGCGCGCGGCGTTGGTCCGAAGGGGGCCGCCGACTTGCTGCGTCGTTACGGCACGCTCGAGGGCATCCTCGCCGCAGGTCGGTTCCCGGCGGAAGCCGAGATGCTCCGCCTCTATCGATCAATCGCCACGATGAATGCCGCAGCGCCTCTGCCTTCACTCGACCATCAGCAGCCGACCTGGGCCAAAGCCTCCGCCCTTGTGCGCGGTTGGGGGCTCAAGCAGTTAGCCGACCGGCTTGCGGAAATTGCGAGACAATCGACCTCGGACCAATGATCGGCGGCGGACGTCGGCCAGCCGATGGTGTGGCGCCCGTCATCCTATTCTGATGTTCTGCGCGCCGAACTTCGTCCGCACGAGGTCGGCCCGATCCGGAGCGATCCGCACTGTCATGTGCATGCGGCCGTCCGCGCCCGCGCCGCGCGCCAGCACTTCAGCGTGACGGTGCAACCAGCTCATGCCGGCCCCATCGGCGAGGTCGAGCGCGACATCGAGGGTGAGCCGCGAATGGGCAAGTTCAGCCTCGATGATCGAGGCCAGGCCATCAAGCCCCTCGCCCGTCAGCGCCGAAACCAACACCGGCTGCCGGTCGTTGCCGCGCCGGCGTGAAAGGTTGTCGAGCTGCTCCCGTTCGGACGGGCCGAGACGATCGATCTTGTTCCATATCTCGATCACCCGGGGATCGTCCGGCGCGATGCCGAGATCGCCCAGCACGGCGATGACATCCGCCGACTGCGCGACGGTGTCTCCGTGGGAGACGTCCCGCACATGCAGGATGATATCGGCTTCTATCACTTCCTCGAGGGTCGCACGGAATGCCGCCACCAACATGGTTGGCAGGTCCGAAATGAAACCCACCGTATCGGACATGATGATCCGGGCGCCGTGCGGCAGGTCGACCGCCCGCAACGTCGGATCGAGCGTTGCGAACAACAGGTCGGCCGAGACGACGGTTGCCTGGGTCAGGCGATTGAACAGTGTCGACTTGCCGGCATTGGTGTAGCCGACCAGCGCGACGATCGGATACGGCACGCGCTTGCGGCTCTGGCGATGGAGCTTTCGCGTACTTTTGACGCCGTCGAGTTCGCGCTCGATCTTGGCGATGCGCTCGGCGATCAGACGGCGGTCGGTCTCGATCTGGGTTTCTCCGGGTCCGCCGAGAAACCCGAAACCGCCGCGCTGGCGTTCGAGATGGGTCCAAGATCGCACGAGGCGGCTGCGCTGATAGTTGAGATGCGCGAGCTCCACCTGCAGGGCGCCTTCGCGGGTGCGGGCGCGGGCGCCGAATATCTCCAGAATCAGGCCGGTGCGGTCGAGCACCTTGGCGTTCCACGCCTTTTCCAGATTGCGCTGCTGCACCGGCGACAATGCGCAATCCATGATCACCAGGGAGGCCTCGTGGCTCCTCACCACGCCCGCCAGTTCCTCGACCTTGCCCTTGCCCAGATAGGTCGACGGCCGGATCGCCGCCAAGCCGATGACGCCCTGCGCCACCACTGCGAGGTCGATCGCGCGCGTCAAGCCCACCGCCTCATCGAGGCGGGCCGCGTCTGCCCTCCCCTCCCCTGCCCTGCCTTCCGCCGCACGCGGAGCAGGCAACGGAGCGGATGGAGGCTTACCCGCCCCCGGCGCAGGGGGGGGCGCAGGTCGCGTGCGCCGATAGGGCCCGATGACGACCGCACGCCCAGTCGTCAAGCCCTCCGGCGGGCCCAGCTTGGATGTGGTATGCTGATGCGGCTCCAATCAGGTTTTTTCCACGGCAGCCCCCTCTTCGCCGCCTTCAAAAAGCTGCACAGGGTGCCCCGGCATAATGGTCGATATGGCGTGCTTGTAGACGAGTTGGGAATGCCCATCTCGCCGCAGCAACACGCAAAAATTGTCGAACCAAGTCACCACCCCTTGCAGCTTCACGCCATTGACGAGAAAAATTGTGAGGGGGATTTTTGCTTTACGTACATGATTAAGGAAGGTGTCTTGTAAATTTTGTGCGCGATCGGCTGCCATGGCCGTTTTTTCCGCCTTTTTGTTTGCAGTCTGGCACTGCGGTTGATTGATCTACTCTCTCCCGGACGCGTAGTTAGTCAGTCTAAGACCCAGACATCACATTAACAAGTAGGACAGGGCCCCTCGCAAGCCGCCCCGCGGTCACTTGGCGTTTTTTACGGGGATTTGCCAGTCCTTATGTCAGGTAAATTCCGCATGACGGTGAAATTCCCGCCGCAGCGCGAGGGCGAGCGGACCCGGACGGCCACTGCCGACCGGCGTTCCGTCAATCGTGACCACCGGCTGCACGATCTGGCTCGCAGCCGTGATAAAGGCTTCCAGCGCCGCCTTTGCTTCCGCTACGGTGAACGCTCGTTCGATGAAAGGCAGCCCCCTGGCCGCGATCGCGTCGATAACTACGGCGCGGGAAATTCCGCTGAGGATGCTGTTATCAGCTTGGCGCGTCACGACCTCGCCATCCGCGGTGACGATCCATGCATTTGACGAGGCCCCTTCGGTGATGAAGCCTTTCGCATCGACAAGCCACGCCTCGCGCGCTCCGGCCTCGCGCGCTGTTTGCTTGGCAAGGACATTCGGCAGCAAACATACCGACTTGATGTCTGGCCGCGCCCACCGTGCGTCCGCGAGCGTTATCACCGCGATACCTTCGGCGGCGACGTTCTCCGCCTTCGCGTTGTCATGGGAACGCGCGGTGACGACAATTGACTGCGCCGTGCCCGGCGCCGGAAAGGCGAAATCGCGCCTAGCCACGCCACGGCTAATCTGCAGATAGACGATGCCGTTGCGCACCCGGTTACGCCTGACGGTCTCGTGCAGGACGACACTGAGAGCCGACAGCGACATCGGCAAGCCGATGCGCAACTCGGCGAGCGATCGCATCAGGCGCGCCATGTGGCGGCGCTCGTCGACGAGGCGAGCCTCGCGCACCTCGCACACCTCATAGACCGCGTCGGCGAATTGATAGCCGCGATCCTCGACATGGATGCGGGCATCGCGATGGGGCCGATAACGGCCATTCACATAAGCAATGCGGGTCATGGCATTCCGCGCTAATCCATTCCCAGCGCCTTGAGCTTGCGGTGCAGCGCCGAGCGCTCCATGCCGACGAATTCGGCGGTGCGGGATATGTTTCCGCTGAACCGGCTGATCTGAGCACGCAGGTATTCACGCTCGAAGGCCTCGCGGGCATCCCGCAGCGGCATGCCCATCAGCTGCTCGCCGCCGCTGCCATTGGGCATCGACGGCACCATGGATCCAACCTCGGGCGGCAGCATCGCGGCGGTGATCACCGCCTCGGGGTCGCCGCCGGCTAGGATCATCAGCCGTTCGACATTGTTGCGCAGCTGGCGGACGTTTCCCGGCCAGTCGTGGGTTTGCAGCACCGCCATGGCGTCGTCGCCGATCTGCCGCTTGGGCAGGCCGGTGGCTTGCGAAATCTGCTCCATGAAGTACTCGACGAGAGGCGCCACATCCTCGCGCCGCTCGGTGAGAGGGGGCACGCGAATGGGCACCACCGAAAGCCGGTGAAAAAGGTCCTCGCGGAAGCGGCCGGCAGCGATTTCCTCTTCGAGATTATGCGCCGTCGAGGTAACGATCCGCGTGTCTACCTCGACCTTGGTCGAGCCGCCGGCGCGAAGGAAGGTTTGCTCGACAAGCACGCGGAGAATCTTGTTCTGGGTCTCGCGCGGCATGTCGGCGATCTCATCAATGAAGAGCGTGCCGCCATGGGCCTCCTCCAGCGCTCCGATCTTGCGTGGGCGGCCGTCGAGCTGCTCGGTCCCGAACAGCTCGATCTCCATCCGCTCCGGCGTGATAGCGGCCGCATTGATGACCACGAACGGGGCCGCGGCGCGCAGCGACAACGCGTGAATGGTCCGCGCCGTCAGCTCCTTGCCGGAGCCCGAAGGCCCGACGATGAGGACTCGGCTGTTGGTGGGCGCGACCTTCTCGATCGTCTGACGCAGGTGCTGCATTGCACCTGAGCTGCCGATCAGCTTCGCCGGATGGGGCGCGAGCTGCTTGAGCTCCTTGACCTCGCGCTTGAGCCGCGAGGTTTCGAGCGCACGATCCGCCACCAGAACAAGCCGGTCGACCTTGAACGGCTTCTCGATGAAGTCGTAGGCGCCCTGCTTGATGGCCGCGACCGCGGTTTCGATATTGCCGTGGCCGGAAATCATCACCACCGGCAGATCGGGATAATCCGCCTTGATGCCGGAGAGCATCTGCAGGCCATCGAGGCGGCTCCCCTGCAGCCAGATGTCGAGGAAGATCAGATTGGGCCGTCGCGCTGCAATCGCTGCCGCGGCCTCATCGCTATCGCGGGCCGTGCGTGTCGTGTAACCCTCGTCTTCGAGAATTCCCGCGACCAGGTCGCGGATATCGGCCTCGTCGTCGATAATCAGGATATCGGACGCCATGCTGTTGCCCGCTCGTTTTAGTTCTTGGTTTCACCGATTATTAGAATTACCTGACGATCAGTTGAGCATTCCTACCGGAGTCAAGGCTGGGCTTGGCTTCCGCGCCGTGCTTGCTGCCCCCTCCCCTACCCCGCAGTGCGCAGCGTAGCGAGGGCAAGACGTGGATCGCCGATTCACTCATATCGGAAACTGCTCTAGTTCCTGGTTTCGCTGACGAACGTTTGTGCCGGTTCCGCCGCAAACCGCAGCCGCATCCAGGCGCCGCGTTGGCCAGGAAATTTTTCTGCCGCATCGCGCAGCTCGATTCGCCCGCCGTGTTCTTCGAGAATTTTTCCGACGATTGCGAGGCCGAGGCCGGTGCCCTTCTCCCGCGTCGTCACATAGGGCTCGAGCAGGCGGCTGCGATTTTCCTTTGGCAGGCCGATGCCGTTGTCGATGACGTCGATGACGATCTCGGAGTCGGCGCGTGCCGCCGAAACCAGGATGCGACCGCGCCCGAGCTGGTCGGGCGGAACCGCGGCCACCGCTTCACCGGCATTCTTGATGATGTTGGTCAGTCCTTGTGAGATCAGCCGGCGATCGAAGCGCGCCGGCATCGGGTCCTCAGCGACTTCGACCTCGATGTCGATATCGGCATTGCCCACGCGTTGCAGAAATGCGACCTGGCGCACCGTATCGGTGACGTCATCGACCATCATCACCGGCTTCGGCATCCGAGCGAAACGCGAGAACTCGTCGACCATGCGCCTGATGTCATCGACCTGTCGTACGATCGTATCGGTGCATTGCGCGAACACGCCGCGATCCTCGCTGATCAAATTGCCGTATTTGCGGCGCAGGCGCTCGGCGGAAAGCTGGATGGGGGTGAGCGGATTTTTGATCTCGTGGGCAATGCGGCGCGCGATATCGGCCCATGCGGCGGTGCGCTGCGCCGTCACCAATTCGGTGATGTCGTCGAGCGTGACGACGTAGCCGTGGTCGGGATTTGACGATTGTTCTGAGGTGACCCGCACCGAGACCGTGCGGTCGCGGCCGTTGCGGTGAATCGTGGTCTGCCCTTGGACGAGGCGGTGGCCACTCAGGCGCGCCGGTTCAATCAAGTCCCTGATCTCGGGCACGATCTCTTCGAGCGGGTGCCCGAGCGCTTGCGCTTCGCTCGATCCTATCAGTTTCTCGGCGGAACGGTTGAGAATGCTGACATGCCCTTTGCCATCGACGCCGATGACGCCGGCGCTGGCGCTGGCCAGCACCGCTTCGGTGAAGCGGCGCCGGCTGTCGACAAGATCGCGCGCCCGCACGATGTCGTTGCGCTGGGTCCGCAATTCCTGCGTCATCTTGTTGAAGGTCGAGCCGAGCTGGGCGAGGTCGCCTTCCGAGCGGCGCACCGGCACCTGCACATGCAGATTGCCGGTCGAGACCAGGCTTGCGGCGCTGATGAGCCGCCTTATCGGCGCCACCAGCCGATTGGCGAACGCAAAGCCAATCCACACCGCCGACAACAGCACGGTCAGCGCAATAACTGTGTACATCAACGCGAAGGCGATCTGCACGCCGATGCGCCTCGCTTCGAGATTGCCGTATTCCTGGATGTTACTGTCAGTCTGCCGGATCTGCGCCAGCACGCTCGGATCCGTGTAGCGAGCGACGAACAGGTAAGCGTCGTCGTAGCCCTTGAGCTTGATGAGCGCGCCGACGTAATTCGTGTCCCCCAGCCAGCCGGCAACCGCCTCGCCGTCGCCGATCTGGGCCAGGCGGTCAGCGGGCGGCAGCGGCGGTTCCGGCACTTGGGACGGAAGGCGAATGTCAGCCTTCAGGATGACCGATTGGTCCGACCTGAGCATCATCGCAACCGGCATGCCGCGAAGCCGTGCCTGCGTGGTGAAGCCTTGGCGGAACCTGTCGATATCCTGGGAGAACAAGGACTTCGCCTGCGCGACGTCGCTCGCCATGAAGTTGGTCTCGGCCTGGATCGAGAGCTCGTGTTGCTTGAGATAGGCTTCCGAGACGATCACGGAGTTTTCCATGACCGCGCGGGTGCTAAGCAAGAACAGCCGGTCGAACCCGCGGTCGAGGTTGACGCTCGCGACCACGGCAACCAGCACGGCAGGCACCACGGCGATCACCG
>JASHRR010000260.1 GCA_030037185.1 Xanthobacteraceae bacterium
AGATTGCATTTCTGTCCTTTTCTGTAGCTTTCCTGGGATTGAGTTGTAGGCCTAATTCTCCAACATCTGTTGCATTTGCACCTGTAGAGGTATTTCATAGCGCCCTCTGCCTTTCATCCCAGTTAATCCCAGGGGCGTCCCAGCGATGAAACTCACGGCCAGAACAATCGGCACAATCCGGGTTGCCGGCGGCAACGCGGAAGCCATCGTCTACGACGACGAGATCCCAGGTTTCGGCGTTCGCGTTCGAAAGGGCGGTAGCCGTAATTTTGTCTTTACCTATCGCTTCGGCGGAAAGAACAAGCGGCTGACATTGGGCACCGCGGCGCCGCAAGCGTTTCCCGACATCAGGAGGCGCGTGCTCGAGTTGCAGGCCAAGGTGCGTATGGGCATCGACCCGGCGGCCGAGCGCGACAGCAACCGGGCGCGGGCAGCCGAATCCTTTAAGGTGCTCGCCAGCCGGTTCCTGCTCGAGCACCGCAAGACTGTGAAGCCGACGACGTACAGCGAGACCGAACGCTACCTGCTCGTGAAGGCGAAGGTGCTGCATGGCATGCCGATTACTGCCGTGACGCGGCGCGACGTTGCAGGCGTGCTATCGGCCACGGCTGCTAACGCCGCCAAGGGCAAGGGCGGCAACTCGGCCGCCAACCGGTGCCGCGCGGCGCTGTCCAGCTTGTTCGCCTGGGCCATGACGGAAGGTGTCGTCGAGGAGAACCCGACGATCGGCACCACCACAAGGGCCGAGCCGAAACGCGACCGAACGTTAGTCGACCCCGAGACCGGCGACATGTCCGAGCTGGTGCTGGTATGGCGCGCCCTCGACGGCTCAGCTTTCGGCGACGTGGGCCGCCTGCTCATCCTGACCGCGCAGCGCCGTGACGAAATCGGCGGCTTGCGGTGGTCGGAACTCGATGAAGACTTTACCCGGATCAGACTGCCGGCGGAGCGTGTCAAGAACAAGCGTGAGCATCTCGTTCCGCTAAGTAATGCGGCGCGCGCCATCATCGCGCGTCAGCCGCGCGTCGTCGGACAAGACTGCATCTTCGCTGTTCGGAGCAGGAACGGCATGACCAGCTGGGACGGGCACAAGAAGGCGCTGGACGCGAAATTGCCTGGCATGGTGCCGTGGACGATCCACGATTTACGCCGCACTGCGGCCACGGGGATGGCTCGTATCGGTGTGCAGCCTCACGTTGTCGAGGCGGTGCTGAATCATCAGTCCGGATCAAAGGGCGGTGTCGCCGGGGTCTACAATCTGAATACGTACCTGCCCGAAAAAGCTGCGGCGCTGACTCTATGGGCCGAGCACCTTATGGCTGCGGTCGCCGGCAAGCCAGCGAAAGTCGTGCCGCTGCGCGCGGCGGGAACGCGCTGACAATCAACAGCCAAACGTCAAAGCTATTGAAACTGGTTGGCGACATTGTTAACTACCGAAATAGTTCCTTAGGGAACGGTCGCTTGGGAGTGCAGCCAACTCTTTGGCTTTTTTAGGCCTGGGACGAAGCTGCCAGCAAAAACTACCCGCCCCAGGTCGACCGCGACTATGCCCCTGATAGCTCCCACCGCTGAACCAAGTTCGGGCGGCGGGAGAGGGACCAGGACAACGGCGCGTCGTCAAATCGGAATGTTGCAGGCCCTGCAGTGGGTTTGCGCCGCTTTTGACGGAGCCTAGTCCTATGACGACACCTTGGGGTGTAATTCTCAAACCTTCAGAAATGCGCAGGCGAGCCGGCGGCATGTCGGTGCCGACCGAGTGGAGACTCGCACAGAGTGGCGAGGGTCCGCCGCGCATTAAGCTCAGCCCCGGCAGATGGGGTTATCCGGAGGATTTGTTCAATCAGTGGCTGGCGAGCCGTTTCGAGCGGCCGCTGCCTGCTACCTCTTCGCGCGCCCAGGGGGACGTTAGCGCGTGACCTTGGAGAATGGTGGCTCCCTGGACGCAGCGTCTGCAGCGTCCGAGGGGCGAATTGGTGATGCGCTGGAAGAGCCCACCATTGCCAAACCCCGAACCAACCCCGCAATTCTTCTCCGCGCCCTCGCCGCGCTGCTGCCGCCTGGCGTGATTATCTTGGAGCAGGGCCGGCCGCGCCCCCCGCTCAAAGTCGGATTTCGTCAGGACATCATCGACCTCGGCCTGCTTACGCCGCTCGAGGCCTCGATTGCGTTTCGCTACTACACGGCAGCCAGAACTTATTTATTGGCCAGCACCGAGGGTGCCGAGCGCATCGGCGTCGACGGTAAGCCCGCCGGCACCGTGACGGCTGAGGAGGCGCAGTGGGCCGCCGTCAAACTGGCCCCGCAGCCGGCCGCAACGCGCATTTCGCTGGCGGGCCTCCGGGCCGTTGCGCGGGCGCGGAAAGCTGCAATCACAGGAGCAGTACAATGAGTTGGCGCGACAAGATCCCGGTGCATCCGGCCGCCGAGATGTTCCCGCAGATGTCGGATGAGGAGCTGAAAGCGCTCGGCGAGGATATCCGCAAGAACGGCATGAAGGTGCCGATTGTTTTTCACCGGAGCGCTACCAGCGATAAGCTTATGTTGCTGGATGGACGCAACCGGTTAGATGCCATCGAAAAGTTCACCGACATCTCGATTAAAGCTGATCATCGCGGGATGTTTATCGAACATCCCAAGTATCTGAAGGCGAAAATAAGGGGTGGCGATCCGTGTATTGTCGCCCGCTCGCTTAATTTGCATCGCCGACACCTCACCGCCGAGCAAAAGCTCGACCTGATTGGCAACCTGGTGAAAGCCGACCCCACTAAGTCAGATCGCCAGATCGGCAAGCAGGTGAAGGCGAGCCCGACGACGGTGGGCAAGGTGCGCAAGGATCTTGAAACCAATGGTCAGGTGTCCACGGTGGACACCAGGACAGACGCCCGTGGTCGCAAGCAGTCCAGTAAGAAGACCAAGCGCACCGGCGCGGCGTCACCAACGGCTACCCGGCGAAATGGCGAAATCGCCATGCGAAATGACGACATCGCGCCGGTGTCGAAGGCGGAGCCCACCATCACGTCGCCCGCGACCATCATGCCCGATACCGACATCGGGCCGGACAATGACCTGCCGCCGATCGAGGTCGAGACC
>JASHRR010000261.1 GCA_030037185.1 Xanthobacteraceae bacterium
CATGGCGACCGGCTGTCGCCGCGCCTCAGTGATCGACATTGTGCCGCCGTTGGAGCGCATGATGGCGATCTGACCGGAGAATTTCGCCGCGCGCGCGAACTTCTCGAAGCGCTCCAGGTACCGGCTGACGCGCGGGCCGACATACGCATTGAGCGCCGTCGTCGACGTGCGCTCGTATTCGCGAAACTCGCGCAGGATCTCGTGGCTCGTGGTGACGAAAATGTTCGGACAGAGGCGGCGCAGCGCCTCGCTGGCCGCGCTCTCATGCGCCGGGTTGGCATAAGAATGCAGAAAGCAGATGGCCACCGCCTCGATGCCGAACCCCTCAAGACGGCGCCCCAACGCTGCGACCGCCTCAGGATCGATCGCGCAGAGCACCTCGCCCGCCGCATTCATCCGCTCGCTGATCTCGAAGATAAGATCGCGCGGCACCAGTGGCCGCGGCCGATGGAAGTCAAGATTGAAGGCGTCCGGACGATTGCCGCGCCCAAGCGCGTAGAGATCGCGAAAACCTTCGGTCGTGACGAGCGCGGTTTCGGCGCCGCTGCGCTCCAGCACGGTATTGATCGCGATGGTTGAGCCGTGCAGCAGCTCGCCAATGCCTGGTACGTCGCATCCGGCAAGGCGCAGCGCAGTCGCGGCGCCGACGGTCGGGTCGGCCGTGACGGTCAGCGTCTTGGCGGTGACGACCGCGCCATCCTGATAACCGACGAGGTCCGTGAAGGTGCCGCCGATGTCGATGCCGACGATGCTCATGGGGTGCGCCCGGCGATCTGCTAGAGGTAATCTCGATCTGGCAGAGCCGCTCGCCGGGCGAGCAAAACGAAGTGCGCCCACCCTGGCCGCCCGCGCACGGCGCGCAAGGGCGCGCCGTCGTCCCCCCTACGGCGCTGGAGGGAGTGAACAATCAATGTCACAGCAGGCCCGTGAACCATCAAAACCGCACCGGCACAAATCTGTCGGTATAAAGCGCCTTGGCGTCGGGAATCGCCGGAAGGATGCCCAGTTCCTTGAGCGAGGAGCGGATCACATCGATCGCCTCCGGGTCCCAGGCGCCGTCGACAGAGAAGCCATCCATCTGGGCATTGTAGATTTTCTCCACCACGCTCTGCCGCACATCGATGGTGCGCGCTTCGGATTTCACCGTGAATTCGCGGTTTGCCTTCATGAAAGCGATCGTCTTGAACCAGCCCCGCAAAAAGCGCCGCAGCAATTCGGGCCGCTTGTCCACCATCTCGTCGGTGGCGAAGATCACATGCGTATAGAAGTGTTTGACGATGTCGCCGAACAGAATCAAGTTGCGGGTGCGGCCGGCTTCCTCAAGGTCGTAGCCGTTGGCGGCTTCCAGCACGACACCATCCAGCTCGCCGCGGTCCATCGCCGCAAGCCGCGCCTGCATTTGGCCGAGCGGCGCAGCTATGATGCCGTCCGACCCCCACCCCTGTTGGCGGGAAAGTTCGCGCACCAGCCATTGGGTGAGCGATCCGGCGGTCGTGACGCCGATGCGCTTTCCTTTGAGGTCGGCGACGCTCCGGATCGGCGACTTTGCAGCCACCAGGAGCGCGAGATTTCGCGGCGCGCCGTACATCGCCGCCACTCCGATCATCGGGGCGCCCTTGACGCGGAAGCCAAGCCCCGGTCCGGAGCCGAGGCCGACATCAACGCTGCCGGCAGCGAGCGCCTGCTGCAACTGCGCGTCGCCACGGAAGCTCGACACCGTGACGTCGAGGCCGTCGCCGGCGAAAATCTTGGCGTCGATCCCGACCTCGGCCGCCCCGAAGGCAAAGGAATTGGGCACCGCCTTGCCGAGGCGAACCGTGTCGAGGGCGAGGGACGGGGTGGCAAGGCTGACGAGCAGGGCGGTGGCAAGTGCGATCAGGATGCGCATCAGCCGATCCCCCCCTGCGGCACCGGCGGGCGGCCCGTATAGGAGTGGCTGTAGACAGGCACGGTCTTCTCGCGCAGCGCGTAGAGATATTTCAGGACCTGCTCATTGGTCATGTATTTCGACATATCGAACTTCTCGTGATGCACCAAGTCGGCGAGCGGCCGGCGGACGCCCTCCTTTGCCGGCACCGCCGGATAACCGATCGGCATGATCAGTGAGAATGTGAGCAGGTCCGGCACACCCAGCACGCGCTTGAACGGCTCCTGGATGTGGATGGTGACGTGCTGGCTGCCGAGGCCGAGCGCGCCGGCCGCAAGGTGCATCATCATTGCCGTGTTGGCGAGCCCATCGGTGAGGTGCGACTGATCGCGCCCGAAGGTATGGGCGCCTTGGACGGTCGCCCATTGGCGACGCCCGTCCCCTAAGATGACGATCAGCACCGGCGCAATCGACCAGCCGACGCTGGTGCGCTGCTTCTGCAGGGCCTCGTCGTGAGTCATTTGGAAGGAGGGGTGGCGAAGCTTGAAGTCGCGCTGCTGCTCCATCCAGTAGATAAAGTCATTGTTCTCTTCCGCGTAGACGCGAAACAGCTCCTTTTTGATCGCAGGATCCTTGACGACGATGAATTCCCACGGCTGGCCGTTGGCGCCCGACATCGCCCACCGCCCGATCTCAAGGATTCTGGTGACGTAGTCGTCAGGGACAGGGTCGGGCTTGAGGTTGCGCACGCTGACGCGGGTTTTGACCATTTCAAGCAGGGCATCGTAGTCGCCCGTGAAGTTCGACTGGTCCATTGCGGTTTCCATGTTCGCCGGTTGCCCTCAGCCGCCTGCTTGCAACGAGAGTGCTGGTGCATTCCCGCTCGCTCCGATGGGGCGGGCAGGAGGACTTCTGGCATCGCCCCTGCCGACCCGCTCTGCAAGCTGGTGAGCCAGTTACTACTTCTGCGTCTGTTTGAAATAACGCAGATCAGGCGGCGGCTGGTCTTTCTTGGTCGGCATGAGATAGCCGTCGCCGCTGACGAAATAGCCTTCCTTGCCGATGTAGACATGGACATTGTTTTCCGAGCACAGATCTTCATGGAACTCGACCTTGCCGGGTATGCGGTAATAGTGCTTCGTCACCGTCCAGGGCCGCGTAAGCGCATGGTCGTAGGTGGTGATCTCGTTGAGAAGAATGTTCGGGTTCGACTTGTCGAGCGACAAGCGTTCCTTGATGACCGACTGATTGTCGTGGTGGAGCGGAATACCGCTCTCGTCGTAGATGCGCGGACCTTTGAAGTTTTTCGTTTCGACCTCGAGTGTGTCGAACTTCCCGTCGCCGTCGGCATCGAGCCATTTGCCAATCGAATAGCCGGCGTAACTGGGCTCGGCGTCTTTGGGCATCTCACGGCCGTCGGTATAGATCCAGCGCGGAATGTTGTTGTCATAGACGACGAGAGTGATATCCGGCTGGATGAAGAAGGCCAGCGGCCGCACGATGGTCGCCATCCGCGGCATGCCGTTGCTTACGCAGGTGACCCGGGTGTCCGCACCCTGCCCGCCGGCCGCCTGATCGGCGATGCTGGCTTCCCAGATCGCCTGATATTCGGGGGTCAGCGGCGGCTGCTGCGCCAATCCAGGCCGCTTGGTCTCATCCCAGACAATGCCGGTTCCGGGCGCCCGTCGCCACTGGCCGCTCCAATCCGGATATTTGGTTTCGTCATGCGCCGCGGCAGCCGCGATCGACAGTACCAGCGCGCCCGTCATCGCGGTGACGCACAACGAAATTCGGTGAAGCATGGGGTTCCCCCTTGGTTGAAACTGGTTATCGCCCGCGCCCCACCGCCTCCTGCCAGCGGGGGCGGATTAGCAAAGCCAAATCCGGCAGCCGGCAGATTACGCTTTGCTGATCCGCCCGACTACGTCCTGCAAGGCAGTCGGGCAGGTAGCCACGGGCGGCCCATCAAAGGATACACCGATCGCGCGCGATTGCGGAAGGGCGTGCAATTAGAACGCCTCGCGGACATCGCTGTGGTGGATGCCCCTCAGGCGCCTGGCCGCGGCCCAGGTATCGCAACGGCCGCCCGGCTGTGCCCCGTGCGCATCGTGTCCATGAGGCCATCTCCGTATACCGGCGACTTTCACCCGCTTTCTGGCCCAACCAACCGACGTCCTGCACCCGCATGTCGAGCAGCGCCGCATGGCCCGTTGATCAAGGGCGGCTTCGCCGGAGACAATCGTCCAGGACATACCGCGTCACCGCCTTCGCGACCCCGCCTTCGAGCACTCGCATCCGGCCCTCGAATTTCCTCTCGCGTCAGATAAGTTGGCATTAAATGACGCCATTGTAAATTCAATAGCTTATAAGGCAAAAAGCAGGCGAGCTTGCCGATCGCTTTGTCGAGACAGCAACCGCCGATGATCGGCGGGCGGTCGCATCGCGCACGATCTCCTTTGGGGGTGTGGTGGCCTGGCGGCGATCTCCTTCGCGGCGCGGCTACCCGCCGCAGGGCACCCCATCAGGCCCTTGCGCAAGCCATCGGGGCCGCGCCGGGGCGACAGCCCGCACCCGCCTCACCATAGCCGTGAGCGTAGCCGGTCACGCCTTCCTCGTCACCCTTCGGAGCGGCGTTTTGCCTGGGCCAGCGGTGGGCAGCGTTTGTCGTCGTAATACT
>JASHRR010000262.1 GCA_030037185.1 Xanthobacteraceae bacterium
TGCCAAGGTGACGCAGGCGTTCGGACATATCGATGTCCTGGTCAATAACGCAGGTACCTCCAATGCCCACCCGTTCGAGACCGTCACCGACGCGCAATGGCAGGAGGACCTCGATCTCAAGCTGTTCGCCGCTATCCGGCTGATCCGGCTGGCCTGGCCGCACATGAAGCAACAAAAATGGGGCCGCATCATCAATGTGCTCAACATCGGCGCCAAGGCGCCGCGCCCCGCCAGTGCGCCGACTTCGGTGACGCGGGCGGCAGGCATGGCGCTGACCAAGGTGCTGGCGGGCGAGGGCGCACCGCATGGCATTCTCGTCAATGCGCTGCTCGTGGGCTTTATCGAAAGCGACCAATGGGTCCAGCGTGCCGCGAAACTCAATGTGCCGGTGGCGGATTTTCTTGCCAACATGGGTAAACAGGTCCCGCTGGGCCGGGTCGGCACCGCCCAGGAATTCGCAAATGTGGCGTTGTTCCTGGCGGCAGATGCGGCCTCCTACGTGACCGGTACCGCCATCAATGTGGACGGCGACCGTTCGCCGGTGGTGTGAGACTAAAGCGCGGGCGTCCCGCCCGCCTTTTCGGTTGCAGCCGCTAACCGGGACGCCTGTGGTGCGGCGCCGCCCTACGCAACCGTCACCCCGCCATCCGCGACGATGACCTGCCCGGTGATGAAGCGCGCACCCGGCGACGCCAGAAATGCGACCACCGGGCCGATCTCTTCGGGTTCGCCGATGCGGCGCAGCGGCGTGGCGGCGGTGCGCCGCGCCAGAAGGTCCGGATCCTCCCACAGTGCGCGGGCGAAATCGGTCCTGACCAGGCCCGGCGCCACACAGTTGACGCGCACCTTGTGCGGCCCCCATTCCACCGCAAGGTTACGGGCGAGCGCAAAATCGGCGGCCTTGGAAATTCCGTAGGCGCCCAAGGTGCCGGTGCCGTGCAGCCCGGCGATCGACGAGACAATGATGACCGCGCCGTCGCGCCGTTCGGCCATGCCGGGTATCACCAGATTGCAGAGCCACAAGTTGCTTTTGACGTTGGTGCCCATGACCTTGTCAAAGGCTTCGTCGGTCAGTTCGCGGAGCGGCCCGTAGACCGGATTGACAGCGGCATTGCACACCAAAATGTCGATGCGCCCATAGGTTCGCAGCGTTCCGGCCACCAGCGCCTCGACCTCAGGTTTGCGCGCGACGTTGCACGCAATGACCGCGGCCTCGCCGCCCCATTGGCGGATCTGGGCGGCGACTGCCTCGCAAGCCTCGGCCTTGCGGCTCGATATCACCACTCTGGCGCCGAGCCGCGCCATCGCCTCCGCGCTGGCACGACCGATGCCGCGGCTTGAGCCGGTCACCACCGCGACCCTGCCGTCGAGGCTGAATGGCGATGCAGCTGTTTGCGCGCGTGTGTCAAGCATCATGGCGCTTCCGATTGGCTTGCGAGAGATATTTGCGCAGCTCCTGCTTCGCCACGGTCTCGCGGTGAACCTCGTCGGGGCCGTCGGCAAGGCGCAGCACCCGCGTACGCGCATAGGCATAAGCCAGGTGAAAATCCTGGCTGACGCCGGCGCCGCCGCAGACCTGGATGGCGCGGTCAATGACCCGCTGCGCCATGTTCGGCGCCACCACCTTGATCATGGCGATCTCTGCCCGTGCGGCCTTGTTGCCCACCGTGTCCATCATGTGGGCGGCGTGCAGCGTCAACAGGCGCGCCTGGTCGATTTCGATGCGGGATTCCGCGATCCAGTGGCGCGTCACGCCGTGGTCCGCGATGGCGCGCGCGAAGGCGGTGCGGCTGATGGCGCGCTGGCACATGTCCTCAAGGGCACGCTCGGCAACGCCGATCAACCGCATGCAATGATGAATACGGCCAGGGCCGAGCCTCCCCTGAGCGATCTCGAAGCCGCGCCCCTCGCCAAGCAGGATGTGCGAGAGCGGAACCTGGACGTTGTCGAACACAACCTCGGCATGACCGTGCGGCGCGTCGTCATAGCCGAAGATGCGCAGTGCACGCTCGACCTTGACGCCCGGCGTATCGAGCGGCACCAGCACCATGGATTGGCGGCGGTGGGGCTCGGCGTGGGGATCCGTCATGCCCATGACGATGGCAATCTTGCAGCGGCGGTCCATCGCGCCCGAGGTCCACCACTTGCGGCCATTGATGATGTAGCGGTCGCCGTCGCGCCGGATCTCGGCCTTTATGTTGGTGGCGTCCGAAGAGGCGACGGCCGGTTCCGTCATCGCAAAGCAGGAGCGGATTTCGCCCGCCATCAGCGGCTTGAGCCAGCGCTGCTTCTGCTCCTCGGTACCATAGAGCATCAACGTCTCCATGTTGCCGGTATCGGGCGCAGAACAATTGAATGATTCGGGGCCGATCGGTGAGCGGCCCATGATCTCGCAGAGGGGCGCGTATTCGAGATTGCTGAGCGCGTCCTGGAAATGTCGTTTCGGCACGAACAGATTCCACAAGCCGGCAGCCTTCGCCTTGGCCTTGAGCTCGGCCATGATGGGCAGCTCGCTCCAGCGGTCGGCCGCGGCCGCGAGCTGACGCTCGAAAACCGGCTCCGCCGGATAGACGTATTCGTCCACGAAGGTGGTGATGCGCGCAAGAAGATCTTTGGCGCGCGGCGAGGTTGGCAAAAGCGTGCTGGTCATCGGGATCGCATGCCTGAGCTGACGCGAGACAGTTCTCTAAGCTCTCGTCCTGAGGAGCGCCGATGGTTGCGGCGCGTCTCGAAGCCTCACCACTTGTTTGGCCCTGCCCGTCGCCATCCTTCGAGAGGCAGCGCGCAAGCGCGCGTTCGTCGGGATGAGGTGTGCAGCTAACAGACTTTCGTTCGACCTTACAAGCACTGGGTCTCACACTGCGGCGACGAGCCCGCCCAAACCGGCAAGCTTGGCGAGATGGTGGTCGGCATCGCCGAACAGGGCATCGATCGCGGTGAGGCGCTTGAAATAGTGGCCCGCCTTGTACTCCATCGTCATGCCGATGCCGCCGTGGAGCTGGATCGCCTGCTGGCCGATAAAGCGCCCGGAGCGGCCGATCTGCACCTTGGCGGC
>JASHRR010000263.1 GCA_030037185.1 Xanthobacteraceae bacterium
AGGATCGCCAGATCGTATTGGCTATCGACCACGCCGTAGGCGGCCGCCTTGCGGAACCATTGGGATGCGAGCGCATAGTCGGGCTTGCCGTCGATGCCTCCGGCATAAAGCACGGCGAGATTGTGCATCGCCTTGGCATGCCCTTTGTCGGCGGCCGGGACATACAGCCGGCGCGCCTCCATGAGGTCTTTGTTAACTCCGCGGCCCTTTTCGTACATGGTGGCGAGGCGGAATTGAGCGGGCACCAAGCCGCCTTGCGCCGCACGCTCCAGCCACGCGGCGGCCTTGGCGAGATCGGCAGTTGTATTGCGGCCCTGCGCAAACCGCATGGCTATCTCATAGCAGGCGCTGGGGTCGCCGGCGGCGGCGCCCGCAAGTAGCACCTTACCGCCGATTGTCGGCGGCAAGGCCGTGACGTCCGGCGCCGCCGGCGAGGCGTATTGCGGCGCGCGGTCCCGACCCTCGTTTCGCATCGGCGAAGAAGTCTCCGCCACCTCCGGCGCAAGCCGGGGAGGGTAGACAAGGGGTGTGGCAGCAACGGCTGGGGTCGCGGTCGCCGCCATGTCGGAGGGCCCCCCCCACGGCGGCGCCTGCGCAAGCGCGGTCTCATCCGCCGGCGCGTTTGCGCGCGTGGGAGCCGGCAATGCTCGCCGCTCGAGGTTGGCGCCGGAGCGGGTCCCCGCGGGCGGTGGCTGCTGCAAACGCGCCAGCTCGCCGCTGTGCGCAGCGGCGTCCTTGCGGCCGATGACGATCGCTTGCCGCGCGGCAGGAACGTGAAACAAATCGAGCGCAAGGCCGAGCGCGCCGAACATCACCAGGACCATGCTGACGGCAAGCAGCACGGATCTGGCCTGCGGCGTCAGCTCCTCGCGCGGCCTCAGCCTGCGCAGGAGCATACCGCGCGCGAAATTCCGCGCCGCGTCCTGACGGGGTTTTTCTCCCGTTCCACCCTCCCCCGCAGGCGCAGGAGGAGCGGCAAGGGGCGGCGCCTGGCGCTGTTCGCCCACCACGGCCTGGGCGCGGCGCGCTGCCGTGACAAATTTGGCGCGCACCGGTTCTGCGGTTTCGACGGGCTTCGCCACGCCTTTGCCGTCGTCTGTTCCTGCGGCCAGGTGATGCAACCTCGCACTCGTCGCGGGCAACTGGGGTCGTGAACGAAGCTCGTTTTCAATAATGCCGAGGCGATCCACCACCTGCTCGATTGTGCCGTAGACGGCCTCGAACGTGTCCTGAGTCCGCCGGTCGACCGAGGTCTGAATTTCCTTCAGCGACGCCACGTCGCGTCGAATGGATTCCGCCGGATTGACCGCGGCATCGGCGGCCTTCATCGCGATCTGATGTTGGATCGCCGCAAGACTGTTCTCGTTTTGGGCGCGCAGCTCTCTGAGTTGCTCGAGCAACTCGTCGATGCGGCGATCAGCGCCGTCGCGGCACTCCGACCGCGCCTCGAACCTTGCCAGCTTGTCAACAAGCGCGCCGATGCGTTGTTCGAGGCCCTCAAGCGCGACGACCCCGGTGGCCGAAATGCGAACGGCGCCGAGGCGGTCGGCCAGCGCCGCAATGCCGGCATCGAAGTTCGCCGCAACCGCAGCGCCTTCCTGCTGACGTTCCCCCGGAATCTGTCCGGCGAGGGCCGCAGTCAGGCTCGCCGATACGGCATCTCGCAGTGTGGCGCTGACTGCCGCCAGATCATGACGCCACATCCTCGCGATCTCCTCGACCGGCGGCGCCTGCTTGAGGAGGTCGCGAAACTCGGCGAGATGTTGGCGCAGGGTTTCGGCAATGTCATCGTGTCGAATTGAATTTTGCAGGGCCTCGATTCGGGTTTCGATGTCGCGAAGCCGCGGTTCGAAAATTTCCGGTCTGATCTGGGGTTGCGACATTTGGTTTTGAGTTCATCGATATCTTGCGGATCGCCGTAAAAACCGCATCATCGATGCGGGTCGGCTTTATGCCTCGATCCACACTGTCCCCGCTTTACGGTAAAGAGCGAGTTAATGTATGCGCCATTATGGCTGATATTTCGCGCCCTCTCCCATCCTGCCCGGCTTGCGGGCGAGCCAGCGCGTCGCCTGCCCGCAAAGCTTGACTTGGGTCGCGACGGGATCGCTTCACACCCGCCCGCGGTCCTGCGAAATTGCATGCCGCAGGGCGACACCTGCGGTCGCTGCGGTTTTGCGCGCGGCGCCCGCCCACACAGGGCGACCGCATGCGCCCCGCGACGGTGGATCGGCCAGAGCCTTTCGTCATGACCGGCATGAAAGCATCCGAATTGTTCGACATCACTGGCCGCGTGGCGGTGGTGACCGGCGCGTCGAGCGGGCTTGGGGCGCGTTTCGCCGAGCTCCTGGCGGCCAATGGCGCCGCCGTCGGGTTGGTGGCGCGCCGCAGCGAGCGCCTCGCCGGCGTGGCGTCCCGGATCACGTCTGCGGGAGGCCGCGCGGTCGCGGTCGAGGCCGACGTGTGCGACCGCGACGCGATCAGCCGCGCCTTCGACACCGTCGAGGCGCAATTGGGCACCGTCACCATCCTGATCAACAACGCGGGAATTGCCCACGCCGATCGCGCTGTCGACATGCCGGAAACGCAATGGCGGCGCGTGCTCGGCACCGATCTCGACGCGGTCTTCTTCTGCGCCCAGGAGGCGGCGCGGCGCATGCTGGCGGCCGGCGCGCCCGGCGCCATCGTCAATATCGCGTCCGTGCTCGGCTTCGGGGTCGCCAAGGGCGTGGCCGCCTATGCGACCGCGAAAGCCGGAGTCGTACAGCTGACCAAGGCCCTCGGCCTCGAACTCGCATTCAAGGGCATCCGCGTCAATGCCATCGCGCCCGGCTGGTTCATGACCGACCTCAACCGCGACTATCTGACGAGCGAGGCCGGCGATAGGCTCAAGCGGGAAATTCCGGTCGGCCGGTTGGGCCAGGACGGCGACCTCGACGGCGCATTGCTGCTGCTCGTGTCCGACGCCTGCCGGTTTATCGTCGGCACCACCATCGTGGTTGACGGTGGCCAGATGGTCGCGTTGCGCGGGTAGCGGCAGCAGGTGTAGGCCGGATGCCGGCTTTTGACCGGCCGATGATAGACTTGAGCGAACTCACGGCCGCCTCTGCCAAGCGGCGGCCGCATCGGGCTTGCCATTTGTCGAGAAGCGATCCGGGCATGCGTGCGAATTCGTTCCTGCCATTGGTGACGAGAATTAAGCTGTCTGAGCGGCGAGGTCCTAGGGGCCAACGGGGTGAGGCGCGAAAACAGCACGGACCGGCCTGCCGCGCGCCTGGGAAACAGCCGACAACGCCGGTGTTGAGATTGCGCCGCGGGAAAAACGGGCTTCCAGCCAGCTGTTTGCCGGCAGCAAATCCTAAAACAAGAAAAAATCCCAATGCCCCTCTCGATTGCAATTTCTTTTCTCGCGCACAACGGAATTTGACCCCGCGCGTTGTCATGCCGGCTTCCGCCTCATCGCGCGGTGACTATATCAACTGTCTGAGTTAGGCCTTCGCCTTCTGGTCGCGGAGAACGCGCATGCCCCTCGAGCCTGTTAGCCTTGACGACAAATACGATCTTCGAAAAAGCCGCGTCTTTGTGACCGGCTTTCAGGCGCTTGTCCGCCTCAGTCTCATGCAGAAGGAGCGAGATCGGCGGGCCGGCCTCAAAACCGCCGGCTACGTGACGGGCTATCGAGGTTCGCCGCTTGGGACACTCGACCAGCAATTCATGCGCGCCGGCGCCGTCCTTGCGCAAAACGACATCAAGTTCCACCCGGCCGCCAACGAGGACCTCGCCGCGACCGCGCTGTGGGGCTCGCAACAGGCCGAGTTGCGCGGCGAAGGCCGCTTCGATGGCGTGTTCGGCATGTGGTACGGCAAGGGGCCGGGCGTCGACCGCACCGGCGATGCCTTCCGGCATGCCAACTTCGCCGGCACCTCGCGGCACGGCGGTGTGATTGCCCTGATGGGCGATGATCACACCGCCGAATCGTCCACCACGGCGCATCAGTCCGAGTTCCACTTCGTTGACGTGATGATCCCGATCCTCAACCCGGCGGGGGTTCAGGAGATCATCGACTACGGGCTTTATGGCTGGGCGATGTCGCGCTTCACCGGAGCCTGGGCGGCGCTCAAATGCATGCACGAGACGGTCGAGTCGAGCGCCGTGGTCGACGGCAGCCTCGATCGGGTGCAAATTGTCATTCCGGACGATTTCGCGATGCCGCCGGGCGGCCTCAACATCCGGCTCAACGACACCGTTCTGGGGCAGGAAGCCCGCCTGCATGACTTCAAACGCGACGCCATGCTGGCCTTCGTGCGGGCGAACCGTCTCAACCGCGTGATCTGCAGCGGCGGGCGCGCACCGAAGATC
>JASHRR010000264.1 GCA_030037185.1 Xanthobacteraceae bacterium
TGGGACCCGGCCGACGGGACGAGCCACAGCCGCAAATCGGCCCCCGCCACGTCGCCGCGCTAACCGCCTCGACGGCGATCTGCAGCCCTTGCGCTTATGGGACCCGACACCGCAAGCCAAAGCCCCCTCGCACTCGCTTCGCTCGTGCTCGGGTCCCGCGGGCCTTTAGTCGACTTCTTTGAAGTCGGCTGTTGCCGCTTTAAGATTTCGATCCAGCGACCAGAGGCCCATTCGCGCGAGGCGGGTCGATAGGGACAACTGTTTCGCTGCTGCTCCAAGAGAGCGTGTCTTGTTCCGCCGGTAGGTCCGCTGGACTCACTGGGCGGCCGATGGTCGGCGCCGATTCTTCCGTTTGTCCGGTAGGGCCTATACGAGACATCCAAATACTGTGAGCTGAACCTGAAACGTTCGCTCGGCAGGAACGTGCGCCGGCGCTTAGCTTTTCATGAATGGCGCTGTTGGCAGTCGGAAGTACGAGTCCCTGCCAACACAGCTTCAAGCGTTTTTCCCAGCTGGACTTTGCGTTCGTCTCTTCCCTCCCCTAAAAGTTTGCTCACGTTCCCAAGGGCTCCAGTCCATTCCCTGCCGGGCAGGTCAACTGCCACACCAGGCCGGAGGGACCGTAATCGAGATGGACCTCGCCGCTGACGGTCGCCTTCGCCATCGAAGCAATGACCGTGCTGCCGAAGCCTCGCCGCTCCGGCGGAGCCGCAGGTGGCCCGTCGCGCTCGGTCCAGCTCATGCTGAGAATGTCACCGTCGGTCCCCCAGCAAACATCGACGCGACCCCTACCCGTTGATAGTGCCCCGTATTTTCCGGCATTAGTTGCAAGCTCGTGCAATGTGAGACCGATGGCTTGGGCGGCTGCTGCATTCAGACGCAGCTCGGGGCCACGCACGGCGATGCGAGAACCAAGGAGGTCGGCGAAGGGCGCGAGCTGGGCGCGAACGAGGTCTTCGATCTCGACCCCTCTCCATTCGTTCCGGACGAGCAGGTCCTGATTGGCCGCGAGCGCCTGGATGCGCTCAGTGAAGCGCCCGATAAAGTCTTCAGGCTCACGAGCAGCGGTCTGGCGGGCGATTGCTTGCACGAGACTGAGCATGTTCTTCGAGCGATGATTGACCTCACGCAGGAGAAGCCGAATGTGCTCCTCGTGAGCTTTCGATTCGGTCAAATCTTGCGCGACGCAAACAAACAGGCGTCGTCCATCCGACGTGGTTCCCACGGCAGAGGTAACGAAGCTCCAAATGCGGTCCCGGCCATCTTTGGTGCGGATCGTCTGTTCACTCCGGTCCGGCTCAGGCTGCGTCGAAATGATCTGGCGGATTCGCTCTAGAACTTCGCCTGAGCGTTCACCGAAAGCGCGAGCCGTCCAGTCCTCGATGCGGTGCAGCTCCTCTCTCGAATAGCCGGTTTGGTCGAGCCAGCTTTCGCTGAGAGCAAGTATTCGCTCCTGATCATCGAACGAGAGGACTGGCAGCGGCGAGTGGAGAAGCGAGGACCTGAACCGCTCCTCGCTGTCGGCCAGAGCGCGCTTGGCCTCGATTTTCTCGTTTATCACTTCGGCGTACAGGAGCGCACCGCCAATCCGACCGTCGGCGGTATGCCAAGGCTTCATCGACCACCGTACCCAGTAGATGCGGCCGTCTTTCCGCGGGAAAAAGTCCTCCTCGTGAGCCAATTCCTCGCCCGCCAGCACGCGGACGTGAATCTCCCACCAGCGCAGCGGCAGGTCTGGCAATATCTCATATACCGAACGGCCGATGACCCCGGCAGGGTCTCCCAACTCATGATCGGACAGGAACCGGCGCGAGACGGCCAGAAATCGCATCTTGTTATCGAACATGACGATGCCGACCGGAGCGTGCTCGACGAACATTGCGAGCTGGGATTCGCGCTCAGCAAGTTGCGACTCCGTGCGTTTCCGCTCCAGGTAGTCCGCAGTCTGCCGCGCCAGCACCTCTATGAGATAGAGCTCACGTTGGGTAGGTCGATGAGGTATTGCATAGTGCGTGGAAATCACCCCCATAGGAGTTCCGTTGCTGCTCAGCAGCGGCGTGGAAACGACCGCGCGCACTCCCGCGTTAACGAGAATTGCCTGTGCCTGCGACTCATCCCCGACGAAGATATCACTTTCTAGCACGTCCTCGACGAGCACCTGGTTTTTCGTCCGCATTGCTGCGCCACACGCTGCTGCATCATCGCGAACCTGCTTGAAAAAGGTCAAGAACGGCTCGGCGAAGCCATGATGGGCCGCGATAATAAGACTGTTTGAACTGGCATCGAATAATTGAATATTGCCCTTGTCTGCGCCGACGATGGTGATAGCGGCAGCCATCGTACGTTCCAGGCACTCATCCAGCTCTAGCCCTTTACGTACATAAAGGCCGCCCGTCTCTCTGAGAATTGTCATCGCTTCGAGGTGGGCCGCCATTTGTGTGGTTTTTTTCTGATCGGTGATGTCGAGAATGGACGCAATCCAACCCCCGACATTTCCCGATCCGTCTCTGTCTGGCGTATATTTGACGAGCAGCCGACGCGGACCTACTCGCGGATACTGGAGGTCGCTTTCGTACTCAACGGTCTCCCCCTGCAACACCCTTTCCACGTAGGGCAAGATCGTTCGCAGCCCATCCTCGCCCATGATGTCGACAATCAATTTTCCCTCGAAATCTTCAGGCCGCCGATCGAGCATTTGCGCATAGGCCTCGCTCACGAAGTGGTACCGCAGATCGGAGCTACATCGGGTCAACAGAAATGGCGTATGGGCGAAGATGGCTCGCAGATCGGCTTCGTGGCCGCGCGGCGGGCTGTTAGCCCCACCGCTCGCTTCGGCTTTCATGTGGAAGCGATGCGAGGATGACCACCGCTTGCAGCACAATCGAACCTTGTCCATGAGGCTTTGAAGCATTTTCCGTTCCCCGGTCGCGCCGGCAACTATACAGGGAATGCGCGCTTTCGTTAGCCTCGGCAGCCCGCACCCCCCACACGCCCCGTCGGAGAAGCCCCGCACCAGAGTCCGAGGGGGCGTAAAGGGCATATCGGTCCCCTCTCGTCTCTCCACCGCCGTGTCTTCCCTGAAAACGTCTCCGCGGGGCAGGGGTTGCCTTAGCCGATAAAACGCGCCGTCGAACTCTCCTGCGACTACGGCTCGCTCAGGCAACTTGAAGCTGGGTCGGTCTGGAGGCCCCTTTCAGTATTCCCTCCCGGTATTCGCTCGCCGAGAACCACCACCAACGTTTACGCTAACCCTTCGCTGCCTGCACCTTTATGTCCTGCGGCACCGGCACACCCTTCGGTTCCCAAAGGCCCGGTGCAGCCTCGCCACAACGCGCAAGCGTTCGCTTGCTGGGGTTCACCTGCCGGCGAAATCGACCCCGCGGCACCGCTGCGGGCGACAGACCGCTCTGGCAGCAAGGGGTGCATTGCTACGCAATGGGTGAGAGGGGGAAAATGGGGCCGCTGAGTCCTTTGGGCTGTCGGGTCGGCCGCCCACCACACAACAAATGCGAGTTCTGACCGCCGGCGACTCGTCATGGGTGAAATGACTCAGGAGGCGTTTTAAGGGTCGCTGGGAGGTTTTGGGGCTGTCCGCTACCCACCAGAGGAGGCCTGGCCACCAAAAACGCACCGAGCGAGTCCCTACGAGTCCGTGGGGCCGTTTGGAGAGCTTAGGGTCGATTCGCTGACCGACTGCTCGCGCTGTTGAGCGGAGATGGTCTCCCCAACGTTCTCACGACGAAGGACGTTGGCGACCAGCTCGGCATCAGGGCCTTCTCGTCCTGTTCCCGCTGTCTGCCAGCTGAACTTCTGACCCGTCGGGGACGTTTGTCGCCAGAAGGACCCAGCTGGAATCCGATGGCTGGAGTGGGTGCGTCCGATGGCTGGATTGGGTGCGGTGGATTGCCACCACATCAGCTTTGATGAACCGACAGCGGGCCATCGGCGTTGCGCTAAAGTGGAACTGGCCCTTGATGGCCGATTACTGCGTCAACGCCATTAACGAACACCCGGTCTGAATGTAACAGATCGTCCCGGAGCGGCGCGAGGCCCTATGCGATTGGCGTCGAGCAAGGTCTGAACTGCCTCGTACGTTCTGCGATGCACACAGGAGTGGGGTGGCTATCAACTGCAGTCTCGACGGTGATCATGAACTATGCAGACAACTTCGACTACAACGAGCGCGAGCCGTGGACGCATTAATATCGACATCCCTGACAGCAAGCTCTGCCAAGAGGCCACCGAGCTTGTGCGCGATACTGAATCAGACCTGCTCTTCAATCATTCGAGTCGGGTTTACTGTTTTGGGGCGCTCACCGGCCTGAGGCGCGGACTGCCGTTCGATCGTGAACTGCTATACGTAGGCGCGATGTTTCATGACATGGGCCTGACGAACCAGTACGGCAGCAAAACCCACCGATTCGAGGTTGATAGCGCGAACGCGGCGCGTACCTTCCTGGAAGGGCGCAAGATTGCGCAGGCAGACCTGAACTACAACATTGTGGAAGCCGACATCGACCTCGTCTGGACCGCAATCGCATTGCACACGACGCCGGGCATCCCTGAGCACATGCATCCAGTTGTCGCGCTCCTGACTGCCGGTGTCGAGATGGACGTGCTTGGGATTGCTTATGAGCGATTTTCTGATGCTGAGCGACAAGCCGTGGTCGCAGCCCATCCACGAACAGCAGATTTCAAGGAGGACATCATCCGGGCATTCTATGATGGCGTGGAGCACCGCCCGGCGACGACCTTCGGCACCGTCAACGCAGATGTTCTTGCCGACAAGGACCCGGCGTTCAAGCGCGAGAACTTTTGCAGCATCATCCGCGGCTCGGCTTGGCAGGGCTGATGCACGCTGGGGTGAGCGCCACAAAACAAAACCCTC